>NZ_JBFTLQ010000061.1:0-48987 GCF_056396525.1 Cupriavidus sp. 05T41 | reverse complement strand
GCCCGAGATCTCGAAGATCGCCAACGTCAAGGGCGAGCAGGTCTTCCAGATCGGCTCGGAGAGCTTCAACAACGAGCGCCTGCTCAAGCTTGGCAAGCGCGTCTCGGAGCTGCTCAAGCAGCCGGACGTGGATGGCATCGTGATCACCCACGGCACCGACACCATCGAGGAAACCGCTTACTTCCTCAACCTCACGCTCAAGAGCGACAAGCCGGTGGTGGTGGTGGGATCGATGCGTCCGGGCACGGCGCTGGGCGCGGACGGCGCGCTTAACCTGTACGACGCGGTGCTGGTGGCGTCCAGCCCGGAATCGCGTGGCAAGGGCACGCTGGCCGTGCTGAACGACGAGATCCACACCGGGCGCGACGTCACCAAGACCAATACCTTCAAGATCGAGACCTTCCGCTCGCCGTTCGGCCCGCTGGGCTACGTGGTGGAAGGCCGCACGCTGTACTACCGCCTGGCGGCGCGCCCGCACACCATGCAGACCGAATGGGACATCGACAAGATCGACAAGCTGCCTGAAGTTGCCGTGGTGTACGCCTACGGCAACGTCAATCCGGCCAGCATCGATGCGGCGGTGAAGAACGGCGCCAAGGCCATCGTCTATGCGGCCACCGGCAATGGCAGCGTGGGCGACTACATGGTCGAGCCGCTCAAGGCCGCGCGCGCCAAGGGCGTGCAGATCGTGCGTGCCTCGCGCACCGGCAGCGGCGTGGTGGTCCGCAACGCCGAGCAGCCGGACGATAAGTACGACTGGCTGGTGACGGACGACCAGCTGCCGCAGAAGGCCCGCATCCTGATGGCGCTGGCACTGACCAAGACCAACGACACCAAGGAACTGCAGAAGATCTTCTGGAAGTACTAAGCGGGTAGAAGGCGTGCACCAGTCGAGTACCCGGTACCTTGCGCTTGTCCGCGCGAGGCCGGGGAGGGATGTTGCAATTTCAGCATAATGCCGCGCAAAATTTGCATCGTGCTACCGGGCTTCCACCGATTTGTGCAGTGCCGCGTTGCCGTATGATGTGCCATAGACAGCGCGTCCCCCCTGATGTTGAGTACATTCCATTATGGAAACCAAGTGGCTTGAAGACTTCCTGTGCTTGGCTGAAACGCGCAGTTTTTCGCGCGCGGCAAGCGACCGGCATATCACCCAGTCGGCGTTCAGCCGACGCATCATGGCCCTTGAGGAGTGGCTTGGCGTCAGCCTGGTTGACCGCAGCGTGCATCCGGCAACGCTGACCACGGCAGGCTGGCTGTTCCGCCGGCTGGCCGCCGACCTGTTGCGTGACGCTTATGCCGCACGCGCGCTGCTGAGCAGCCGTCAGCCGCTTGCCGAGAGTGGCCAGGTTATCCGCTTCGCGGTGGCGCACACCCTGGTCTTTACCTTCTTCCCAAACTGGCTCAAGTGCCTGCACGAGCGTTTCGGCTCGTTGAGTGCCTGCGTGCATGCGRTGAACGTGCCGGAGGGCGTGCAGCAACTGGTGGATGACGATTGCGACATCCTGCTGGGCTACCACCATCAGCAACTGCCGATCCTGCTTKACCCGAACGGCTTCCCGTTCCTGATGCTGGGCGTCGAGCGGATCCTGCCGTTCTCGGCACCGGACAAGCAAGGGCAGCCGATCTTCCGGCTGCCCGGCACGAGCGCCAATCGCTTGCCTTTCATGGCCTATTCATCCGGCGCGTTCCTTGGCAACGTGGTCGAGATGATCCTGCTCAATGCGCCGGAGCCCTACGGGCTGCAGCGCTGCTTCGAGACCCATATGTCGGAGGCCCTGAAGGCCATGGTCGTGGCCGGGCACGGGGTGGGCTGGTTGCCGGAGAGCTGCGTCAGCGACGAGCTGAAAGAGGGCAAGCTGGTGGTGGCAGGGCCTGCCGCGTGGGCGACCAGCCTCGACATCCGCCTGTACCGTTCGGTGGCCAGTCCGAAGCCGCTGGTCGAAGAGTTGTGGTCCGCTATCAGCCAGGTGCCGGACCCGCAATTGATGATGCAAAAAACCGCGGAATCGAGCGACTGCGGAATGCTGTAAGGCCGGGTCCCGGGCCGCGGTGGTTGGCGACCCGGGCGGCTACCTTGGCGATTGGCCTCGGGGATCTATCGTCGGTCGATCAGCCAGCCGATCAGCACGCCGACAGCGGCCGCCACGCCGATGGCCGTCMACGGGCTTTCATGCACATAGTCGTCCGCGACGCGCGCCGTGTGGCGGCTCTTTTCCACGACGACGTATTGCACATCGGCGATTTTCTTCTTTGCCTTCTTCAGGCGTTCCTGCACCTTGCCCGGCTCGTCCGCGGCCGGCTTGCCGGGGGCATTGGTGGCATTGGTGGCAGGCACCAACAGGCTATCGACTTCACGCAGCGCGCTACCGGTATTCGACATTTCTTTCTCCTCGTTGAATGGCTACCGCAATGAAAGACCTTATCGCGTTAAAAGGTCCGGCTCATTGGGTCTGGCTAGCATAAGGAACATCCGGCGCGTAAATAAGAGCCAATCGGGATTTGTTGATGGAACCGCCTCCCGGCGGTCCACGCAGGCCTGTGCGTTGCTCGCGCCGGTAGATCAGCCGAGTTCCATGCAGAGGTATTTCATCTCCAGGTACTCGTCGATGCCGTAGCTGGAGCCTTCGCGGCCGAGGCCGGATTGCTTGACGCCACCGAACGGTGCCACCTCATTGGAGATCAGCCCCGTATTGATGCCGACCATGCCGTACTCCAGCGCCTCGGCCACGCGCCACACGCGGGCCATGTCCTTGGAGAAGAAGTAAGCGGCAAGACCGGACTCGGTGTCGTTGGCCATGGCGATGACTTCCTGGTCGTCCTTGAAGCGGAACAAGGGCGCCAACGGGCCAAACGTTTCCTCGCGCGCGACGCGCATGGCAGCGGTGGCATCAGCCACCACCGTGGGCTCGAAGAAGGTGCCACCAAGCGCATGGCGCTTGCCGCCCGTCAGCACCCGTGCGCCATGGACGAGCGCATCGGCGATATGGCTTTCCACCTTGGCGACGGCGTTGGCATCGATCAGCGGCCCTTGCGTGACGCCGCTGTCGATGCCGTGCCCGGGACGCAGGGCGCTCACCGCGCGCACCAGCCGGCTGGCCACCTCCTCGTACACGTTGTCGTGCACATAGATGCGGTTGGCGCAGACGCAGGTCTGGCCGCTGTTGCGGAATTTCGAAGCCAGGATGCCGTCCACCGCGCGGTCGAGATCGGCGTCCTCGAACACGATCAGCGGCGCATTGCCGCCGAGTTCGAGCGAGAGTTTCTTGACCGTGCCGGCGCATTGCGCCATCAGCAGTTTGCCGATGGCGGTGGAGCCGGTGAAACTCAGCTTGCGCACGGCCGGGCTCTCGCACAAGACGCCGCCGATCTGGACCGKGTCGCCGGTGACGACCTGCAGCACGCCGCGGGGCACGCCGGCTTCTTCGGCCAGCGCGGCCAGCGCCAGCGCCGTCAGCGGGGTCTGTTCGGCGGGCTTCACGATCATGGTGCAGCCCGCGGCCAGCGCCGGGCCGGCCTTGCGCGTGATCATGGCGGCKGGGAAGTTCCAGGGCGTGATCGCCGCGCACACACCTATCGGCTGGCGCAGCACCAGCAGCTTCTGGCCGGCGCGCGGGCTGGACAGTACGTCACCGTCCACCCGCTTGGCTTCTTCGCCGAACCATTCGAGGAAGGAGGCCGCGTAGGCGACTTCGCCACGCGCTTCGGCCAGCGGCTTGCCCTGCTCGGCGGTCATCAGTTGCGCCAGGTCTTCCTGGTGCGCCAGCATCAGGTCGGCCCAGCGGCGCAGCACCGCGGCGCGGGCCTTGCCGGTCAGCTCGCGCCACGCCGGCAGCGCGCGCGCGGCGGCCTCCACGGCTTGCCGKGTTTCGGCGGCGCCGCAGCCCGGGACGGTGCCGACCACATCGTGGGTGGCCGGGTTGCGCACCACCAATACGGCGGCGCCGGCGGCGCCGGTCCATTCGCCATCGATCAGGCAGGCGCTGCGCAGCAGCTCGGGTCGTTGCAATTTCAAGGTGTCTCCCACGGTGTCTCCCTTTATGCGGTGATGCCGGCCAGCACCTTCGTCAGCACCACCAGTGCGGCGTCGAACTGGGCTTGCGGGATGGTGAGGGGGTAGAGGAAGCGGATGGTGTTGCCGTACGTGCCGCAGGTCAGCAGGATCAGCCCTGCCTCCATGGCGCGCTGCTGCACCCGCTTGGCCAGCTCAGCGCTGGGCTGCCCGGTGGCCGGATCGTAGAACTCCACCGCGATCATGGAGCCAAGCCCGCGGACGTCGGCAATCACCGGGCAGGTGTGGCTCGCGTACTGCAGCACGGCCTTCAGTTGCTCACCGAGCGCGGTGGCGCGGTCGCATAGATGCTCTTCTTCAATGGCGTCGATCACCGCGTGGGCGGCGGCCACCGCCAGCGGGTTGCCGGCGTAGGTGCCACCCAGGCCGCCGGGCAGCGGCGCATCCATGATGGCGGCGCGGCCGCACACGGCCGACAGCGGCATGCCGCCCGCCAGGCTCTTGGCCATGGTGATGAKGTCGGGCGCCRCCGGGTAGTGCGACATGGCAAAGAGCTTGCCGGTGCKGCCGAAACCGGTCTGCACCTCATCGGCGATCAGCAGGATGCCGTGCTTGTCGCACAGCGCGCGCAGCTTCTGCATGAAGTCCACCGGCGCCGGGTGGAAGCCGCCTTCGCCCTGGACCGGCTCGATGATGATGGCCGCCACGCGCTGCGGGTCGATATCCGTCTTGAACAGCGACTCCAGCGCCTGGATGGATTGCTCGGTGCTCACGCCATGCAGGTCGCACGGGAACGGCGCGTGATAGATGTCGGACGGGAACGGCCCGAACCCGACCTTGTACGGCGCCACCTTGCCGGTCAGTGCCATGCCAAGCAGGGTGCGGCCATGGAAGCCGCCCGARAASGCGATSACGCCAGGGCGSCCRGTRTGCGCGCGSGCGATCTTGACCGCGTTTTCCACGGCCTCCGCGCCGGTGGTGAAGAGGGCGGTMTTCTTCAGGCCATCGATCGGCACCAGGGCGTTGATGCGCTCGGCCAGCGCCACGTAGCTCTCGTAGGGCACGATCTGGTACGCGGTATGCGTGAAGCGCTCGAGCTGCGCGATCACCGCCTGCATCACGCGCGGATGGCGGTGGCCGGTATTGAGCACGGCAATGCCACAGGCAAAGTCGGTGTACTGGCGGCCTTCCACATCCCAGAGCGTGGCGTTTTCCGCCCGGTCTGCATAGAAGTCGCACATCACGCCGACGCCGCGGGGGGTGGCAAGGGCGCGGCGCTGATTCAGTTCGAGGTTCTTCATGGGCTCTCCGTGTTGCTTGGTATGGCCCGGGCGGCGCTTGCCGGCCGGGCGCGGTTCTCGCGGGTTTTCGCTGGCTGTCGATCGATCGCGATCGCAACGATGCAGTGCATTTCAACTTCCTTTGGCACTACAATCCAGTACCGCATTCCCATATCTGATGGTGCCAATTGAGATCGATCTGTGGCGACTTGCTGCTTCAGCGCCTGGGTCCGGACGGTCCCGCAGCCCTTGCGAAACCGCTGAATCGCAGTCTTTACGAGTGCATCCGCGGCGCCATCCTCGATGGCAGCCTGGGGCCCGAGACCCGTCTGCCGCCATCGCGTGACCTTGCCTCCGAGCTCGGCATGTCGAGAAATACCGTGATGTTTGCGTACGAGCAGTTGCTGGCCGAGGGCTATGTGCATGCCCGTACCGGCAGCGGCACCTTCGTGGCGGCCACCGCGCCGGAGGCCTATCTCAATGCCAAGGCCAGCCAGGCCAGCAGCGCGCAGGCCCGGGCCATGCCGGGCCTGTCGCCGCGCGGCGTGGAATTGCTGGCCAATGCCTCGGCGTCGCCATCGCAGTGGGGCGCCTTCATGCCGGGCGTGCCGGATGTGACGCGTTTCCCGCACCAGCGCTATGCGCAGATCGCCGCCCGCCTGTGGCGCAATCCGCCGCCCGAGCGGCTCAGCTATTGCCATGGCGGTGGCTTGCCCGCCTTGCGCGAAGCCGTGGCGGCCCATCTGCGGGTGGCGCGATCGGTGCAATGCGACGCCGCCCAGGTGCTGATTACCGAAGGCATTCACCAGGGCATCGACCTGCTGGTCCGCATGCTCGGCATGTCTGGCGAGCACGCCTGGGTGGAGGAGCCCAGCTACTGGGGGATTCGCGGCTTGCTGCAGATGAACGGCATCCACATGATGCCGATCCCGGTCGATGAGGAAGGGCTGACGATTCCGGCGGGGAAGGACGCAGGCCAGCCGCCGCGCTTTATCTTTGTCACGCCATCGCACCAGTATCCGCTCGGCGCCGTCATGAGCCTGACGCGGCGGCGCGCGCTGCTCGAATACGCCCGGCGCCAGGGCAGCTGGATCGTCGAGGACGACTATGACAGCGAGTTCCGTTTCTCCGGCCAGCCAATCCCGTCGCTGCAAGGCATGGAGCCGGATGCGCCGGTGATCTATATCGGCACGTTCAGCAAGACGCTGTTCCCCGGGCTGCGCATGGGCTACATGGTATTGCCGCGCGCGCTGGCCGGCGCCTTCCAGACCGCGCATTCCGAGCTGTACCGCGCCGGCCACCTGATGACGCAAGCCACCGTGGCCGAGTTCATGCAGGCGGGCGACTATGCCGCGCATATCCGCCGCATGCGGCTGCTCTACGGCCGCCGCCGCGCCATCCTGGCCGGGTTGATCGAGCGCTATCTGGGACCCGAAGCGCTGCACCGCTACGGCAGCAATGCCGGCTTGCACCTGGTTCTCTGCCTGCCGGACAGCGCGGACGATGTGGCCATTGCGGAGCAGGCCGGGCGCCGGGGCATCCTGGTGCGGCCGCTGTCTCGGTATTTCCTGGGCAGTGCGGTGCAGCGGGGGTTGTTGCTCGGGTATGCGTGCGTGCCGGAGGAGCAGATAGGGCCGGCGTTCGAGGTATTGCTGGGTTGCTTGCGGGACGTCCGGCTGCTGTCGCACTGAGCAAGACGAGGAGGGCGGCCCCCGGTCCGGTCCCTGGCGTCACGGCTTGCGGACGCCGTTTTTAAGCAGGAAGACTTTGCCGCAAGGTATCATTCGTTCCCGGTTAGCATCCGGTGGGCATCTGGTTTGCGCCCGGCTCACGCGCTAGCGTGGCGCAAGTACGGCACGCGCCACTCCCCGAGCCAGGGATGTTCCGCTTGCGTCTCGCCAGGATTTTTTTGTGATCCGGGCGCGGTTTCAACGATGTAGCCTGTCCGGCGGTTGCCTGGTGGCCGGTTTCGCCACCAAGCCGCACGGATGTGGCCACCACCGKGTTTTGCCGCCCATATAAAAGTKACGGAGCGCCGGCCACCGCCGAAGGCCGCTCCGCGCGACGCGCGACGCATGAAGGCTTCCTGCATGCGTCGCTATCCATAGCCTGCTTGTCGCCAGAACTGGCGCCCGCCGGTTCGCATGCTTGCGAACCACCAGATAAAAGTTCCCTGATGTTTGGATTCCTCCGTAGCTACTTCTCCAGCGATCTCGCGATCGACCTTGGCACCGCCAACACCCTGATCTACATGCGCGACAAGGGCATCGTCCTCGATGAGCCCTCGGTGGTCGCGATTCGCCAGCAGGGTGGCCCCAATCCCCGCAAGACCATCGAGGCGGTGGGCAAGGAAGCCAAGCAGATGCTGGGCAAGGTACCTGGAAATATCGAGGCCATCCGCCCGATGAAAGATGGCGTGATCGCCGACTTCCGGGTCACCGAGCAGATGCTCAAGCAGTTCATCAAGATGGTGCACGACACCAAGCTGCTGCGGCCTTCGCCCCGCATGATCATCTGCGTGCCGTGCGGCTCGACCCAGGTCGAGCGCCGCGCCATCCGCGAATCCGCGCTGGCCGCCGGCGCCAGCCAGGTCTACCTGATCGAGGAACCCATGGCGGCCGCGCTCGGCGCGGGGCTGCCCGTGTCGGAGCCGTCCGGCTCGATGGTGGTGGATGTCGGCGGCGGCACCACCGAGGTCGGCGTGATCTCGCTGGGCGGCATGGTCTACAAGGGTTCCATTCGCGTGGGCGGCGACAGGTTMGACGAGGCCATCGTCAACTACATCCGGCGCAACTACGGCATGTTGATCGGCGAGCAGACCGCCGAGGCCATCAAGAAGACAATCGGCTCGGCTTTCCCGGGTGCCGAAATCCGCGAAATGGAAGTCAAGGGCCGCAACCTGTCCGAAGGCATCCCGCGCGCGTTCACGGTGTCGTCCAACGAAATCCTGGAAGCGCTGACCGAACCACTCAATCAGATCGTGTCGGCGGTCAAGATCGCGCTGGAGCAGACCCCGCCGGAACTCGGCGCCGATATTGCCGAGCGCGGCATGATGCTCACCGGTGGCGGCGCGCTGCTGAGCGACCTGGATCGCCTGCTGGCCGAGGAAACCGGCCTGCCGGTCGTGGTGGCCGATGACCCGCTGACCTGCGTGGTGCGGGGCGCGGGCATGGCGCTCGAACGCATGGACAAGCTCGGCAGCTTCTTCTCCTACGAGTAAGGGCTGGCCGGTCGCAACGAAGAAGGCCGGCCCTCGGGCCGGCCTTGCGCGTCGCAGTCCCGGCGCTTCGAAAGCGCCGAAAGCACCATCGAGCAACCGCGCTTAATCCCCCAGTGCCACCCCCTCGCGGCGCGGGTCGGCGCCGCCGGCCCATGCCCAGGTGCCATCGGGGCGCTGGCGGCGCATGATGGCCTGCGTGCCGCTGGTCATCTCGATCTGCGCGACCTCATGCCCGCGGTCTTTCAGGCCTTGCACCAGGGCCGGGCTGACCAGGCCGGCTTCCAGCTCCGTCGGTCCGTTGCGGCTGCCGAAGTTGGGCATGTTGATGGCCGCCTGCACGTCCATGTTCCAGTCCAGCAGGCCCACCAGCGTCTTGGACACGTACTCGATGATCTGCGAGCCGCCGGGCGAACCCACGGTTGCGACCAGCTTGCCGGTCTCGCGGTCGAACACCAGCGTGGGCGCCATCGACGAGCGCGGGCGCTTGCCGGGCTGCACGCGGTTGGCGACCGCCTTGCCGTTCTCGCTTGGCACGAACGAGAAATCGGTGAGCTGGTTGTTCAGCACGAAGCCGCGCACCATCAGATGCGAGCMGAAATAGCTCTCGACGGTGGTGGTCATGGAAATCGCGCCGCCGGTGTCATCCACCGCGACGATCTGCGACGTGGACACGCGCGGCGGCGAGCGGTCCGGCGCCAGCGCGAGTGTGGCGMCGGGTGGCACGCCRGCCTCCGCCTTGTCCATGCTCTCGTCGCCGATCAGGCTCGCGCGGCTTGCCAGGTAGTCACGGCTCAGCAGCCCCGCCACATTGACGGGCACGAAATCCGAGTCCGCCACATAGAGGCCGCGGTCCGCATAGGCCAGGCGCCCGGCCTCGGAAAGCGCGTGCACAGCGTCGATGCCCGGCTCGACGCCGGCAGGCGTGGCTACCTGTTTGGGCCGCAGCGCGGCGAGCGCGTATTTCGGATCTTTCGCCGCGAGCGCCTGCAAGGTGCCGAGCATCTGCGCGATCGCGATGCCGCCCGACGATGGCGGCGGCATGCCGCAGACCTTCCAGCGCTTGTAGTCGCTGCAGATGGGCGCGCGCTCCCTGGCGCGGTAATCCTTCAGGTCAGCCAGCGAGAGTGAGCCCGGGTTGGCACTCCCGTTGACCTGCTTGACGATCTCGCTGGCAATCGGGCCGGTATAAAGCACGTCTGGCCCGCGCTGCGCGATCTCGCGCAGTGTGTTGGCCAGCGCCGSATTCTTCAGTATGGTGCCGACCGGCCTGGGTTTGCCGTCCGGTGTCAGGAAGTAGGCTGCCATCTCGGGCGAGGCCGGGAGGAACTTGTCGGCGGCGATCTGCGTATAAAGGCGCGGCGAAATCGGGAAACCCTGCTCTGCCAGCGCGATGGCCGGCTCGAACAGCTTGGCCCAGGGCAGCTTGCCATGCTGGCGGTGAGCCAGTTCCAGCGCGCGCAGCACGCCAGGCGTGCCCACCGAACGCCCGCCGATCTGCCCTTCGCTGAAGCTCATGGGCTTGCCGTCGGGGCGCATGAAGAGGTTTTCGCCGGCACCGGCGGGCGCGGTCTCGCGGCCGTCGTAAGCCTGCACGCGCTTGCMGTCCCAGTACATGATGAAGGCGCCACCGCCGATGCCGGTGGCCTGCGGCTCGACCAGCGTCAGCACAGCCTGCATGGCGATGGCCGCATCGATGGCCGTGCCGCCCGCGCGCAGGATCTTGCGGCCGGCTTCGGTGGCCAGGGGATTGGCAGCCGCGGCCATATGCTTGTMGGCGTAAGTGGTGGTCATGCCCGGCCGGTAGCCGGACGAGACTTCCGGCGCCGCGGGCAAGGCCGTTGCCGCGGGAGCGGTTGTGGCCGGCGGCGCCGAGGACACCCCGGTTTGCGTCGAACATGCGCTTAGCAGGGCGAGCGCCAAGGCCAGCGGGCTGCCCCGGCGCATCAATGAAAACTGCTGAGTGGCCATTTCATCATTCTCCTGAAAGGAAAGGCATTCTAGAAATCGATGCTTGCACCCTCGGGGGTGGCAGAGCGGCGTACGGCCTCGATGGCTTCAAGCCGGCGTTTTGCCTCCTCGGGAAAGCGGGCAATGAGCGCGGCAATCAAGGTCTCGCATTGCGCCAGCGCGGGCACCTTCGTATCGAACGGTGAGCCGGTCTGTACAAAGCTGCTTAGCGTGGCCGTGGCGAAGCCGGCGATCGGCGACTTCCACTCGTCGGTAAGCAGGATGATCCTTGCGCCCAGGCGATGCGCCGCGGCGGCAAAGTCGATCACGCTTTTCTGATAGCGGCGATAGTCGAAGACGACCAGCGCATCGTCTGGCCCGATGTCGACCAGTGCCTCGTTCGCCCGCTCCAGGGCAGGCTCGACGAGACGGACCTTGGGACGGATATGCGTCAGGTGCGACGCGAGCCGCGAGGCCAGGAACAAGCTCGATCGTCCGCCGGTGCAGAACACGGCGGACCGCGCATTGCCGAGCAATTCGACGGCGGTGTCGAAGTCCTCCGGCGAAGCGTGCTGCGCCACGCGCTCKACCGACATCGCCAGGCTTGCCAGCGAACCCCGCTGGAAATCGTCTCCGAGTGCTGTGTTGCCTGGCGCGCCGAGCCGGGAGAGCGGCGAATTCATGGCCTCGTCGACCTCCGCCAGGAGCGCTCGCTGAAATGACGGGTAACCGTCGAATCCCAGCTTCACGACCAGCCGGTACACCGTCGGATCGCTGACCCCGGCTTGACCCGCGAGGTTCGAGATGGACGTCAGCGCGGCACTCGGGTAGCTGGCGAGCAGCGTTTCCACCACCTTCAGCTCCGACGTGGTGAAGCCGGCGGCCTGGTCCGCCAGCATTTCCCTGATTGATAACCTGGCCAAGCCGCTCTCCGGAAGGGACTGCCTTGCCACCATGCAGTGGGGCAGTGTTGCGTAATAAACGTTACAGCGCGTGAAACAAATCGKAGAATATCATTGGGCAGTTCGGCAAAGACCGAGTAAAAACCCTCAGTTTCGCCTGGCGGACGCTGCGTGTATTGTTTGTTGGTGAAACACTCGGCTCAGTTCTCAGCTTTTCTTGTAGCGTACGTTACAGACGTCCAGCACGCACCAAGATGTCACTAGCCAAGAGTCAGGACTCAACGAGCAGAGGGAGCGAAGACTTTGAAAGAGACGCCACTGATCGACTGGCTTCTCGGGCGCAGTCACTGGGCGCAACCCGACCGATCGGGCCTCCCCTTGAACCGGCAGTTGTTTGACGACATCCGCGGCGCGATCCTGGCCGGCCAGTTGTCGGCCGGTACGCGCCTGCCGCCGACGCGCGAGGTTGCCAAAGGCCTGAGCATCGCCCGCAACACCGTCCTGTATGCGTATGAGCGCCTCACCGAAGAGGGCTATACGCTGACACAGGGCGGCAGTGGCACCTACGTCGGCAAGGCACCGCCCGATCCCGCGCTGCGCGAGAGTGTGTTCGGCTTGAGCCAGGCGAGCGAGATCGCGCCGCCGCGCGAGGAATCGCGCCTGTCCGCAAGAGCCCGCGAACTGCTCGATGGCGCCGGCGCATCGGACCGGCAGGTGGGCTCGTTCGTGCTGGGCATTCCGGATGTCAGGCAGTTTCCACGGGCGACATGGCAGCGCCTGATCACCCAGGTCTGGAAAACCGCCTGCCAGGAACAACTGGGCTATGGCACGCGGCACGGCTGCCCGCCGCTCAAGCGCGCGCTGGCGCAATACCTGGCGCTCGCACGCGGCGTCGACTGCTCGCCCGAGCAGATCGTGGTGACGCAGGGCAGCCACCAGGCCATCGACCTGTGCGCCCGCTTGCTCGCCGATCCGGGCGATGTGGTGTGGGTGGAAGACSCAGGCTACTGGGGCGCGCGCAGCGTGTTTCGCGCCGCCGGCCTGAAGGTCGAGGCGGTGCCGGTGGACGCGCAGGGCATGCAGCCCCCGGTTGCGCCGCAGACCGCGCCCAGGCTCATCTTCGTCACCCCGTCGCACCAGTACCCCAGCGGCGTGGTAATGAGCCTGGCACGCCGTCGCTTGCTCACGGAGCTGGCGCATCGCTACGGCGCCTGGATCATCGAGGACGACTACGACAGCGAGTTCCGTTACCACGGCGCGCCCCAGCCATCGCTGCAGGGCCTCGATCCCCATCGCAACACCATCTATGTGGGCAGCTTCTCCAAGGTGCTGTACCCCGGCCTGCGGCTCGGCTTCCTGATCCTGCCGCCGTCACTGGTGGATGCCTTCGCCGTAGCACACTCCGAGTTGTATCGCGGCGGGCAGCTGCAGATCCAGACCGCGCTGGCACTGTTTATMGCGGACGGGCACTACGCCGCCCATATCCGGCGCATGCGCAAGATCTATGGCGAGCGCCAGGCGCTTCTCACGCGGGAATTGCAGCGACGGCTTGACGGCGAGATCGATATCGTCGGCACCGACACCGGGCTGCACCTGACCGTCMTCCTGCGCCGCGCGGAGGATCACCTGGTATCGCGCGCCGCGCTTGCCCACGGGATCGTGGCGCGCCCGCTGTCGTCCTACTACGCGGACCCCCGGCGCTCGCAGAACGGCCTKGTGCTGGGCTACGGTGGGGTCAGCGAGGAGGAGATCGCTCCGGCGGTGGCCAGGCTGGCGGCGGCCATCGAATCGGTCGGCGGGGCCTGAGGCGGGTGGCCAAGACGCGGCGGGCTGCCTCGGCACGCGTTGCGCCGGATCGCAGAAGAACTGCCTCGCGGCCAGCGCCGCGGCAGATAAAGTGCGCTTGCCTCATGCCGCCGTCGTCGTCGTCGCCAAAGCTGGAGGGTCACGGCGCGTGGCGCTCTTCAATCGCGCACAGTCGTGCCGCGCAGTAGGAGAAAGCCGCGATGACCTCATACCCATTGGAGGGAGGGGCCGTTGCCGTAGAGAGTGCAGGCAGGGCGTAGAGGCGGAAAAGCGCCATGCTTGTGTCAAAGGCGGCCAACGAGGCGGCCAGCGAGGCGGGCTGGCCGAAGCTGCTGCCGACTTGGCAGACGGCCTGGGCGATGCCTGTCTATGCTCGGTTCATCGTCTGACACGCATGGAGTATGGCATGGCCTCGCAGCAACGGGAGGAGATCATTCAGCGCCTCTGGGACGACAGGGCACGACTGCCGGAGGATGCCTCGTTGTCGCACATGCGCGAGCACGCCGATGCCCTGTACGACGCGCTTCCCATTCCGGCTGGCGTCCGCTTTGTMGAGGGCAGCGATGTTCCCGGACTGTGGACCATCTCGCCGGGCTCGGCGAGCAATCAGGCGATCCTCTATCTCCACGGCGGAGGGTACGTCCTTCATACCCCTTGCCAGTACCGGACGATGACTGCCGCGCTATCGCGCGAAACGCATCGTGATGTCTTTGCGCTCGATTATCACCGGGCGCCAGAGCATCCTTTCCCACACGCTTTGCACGCTGCATACGAGGCTTACAAGTGGTTGCATGACCGGCTCGGCGAAGATCCCGCTATTGTCCTGGCGGGCGATTCGGCAGGAGGCGGACTTGCCGTGGCGCTGATGCTGATGTGCAAGCTTCACGACATGCCACTGCCCAAGGGGGCTTTCCTGATGTCTCCGTGGACGGACCTGACGCTCAGCGGCGACACGATCCGCACCAAGGCGCTCGTGGACGCGCGCATCTCGCTGGACGCCCTGCGATTCTTTGCGCGAAGCTACCTGCAGGAAGAACACGATCCGCGGCATCCACTGGCGTCGCCGGTGTTTGGTGACCTTGGTGGCTTGCCACCGATACTGATTCACGTGGGCGGAGACGAGATCTTGCTGGACGATGCGACGCGGCTTGCCGCGCGTGCGGCAGTGGCTGGCGTCGACATCGGGCTCCGGGCGTGGCCCGCCATGTTCCACGCCTGGCACATGTGGCATGGCATCTTGCCCGAAGCGCGTCAGGCCTTGCAGGAAGGCGCCGACTTTATCCGCGGGCGCTTCGCGGCTTGAGTGGGAGGACGGCAATGCAAAACGCTGGGATATCTCCACCCATGGAGGTCGCTATTCGCATCGACCCCGCGTCGCTGGCGCGCGTTAGCACCGTGCGCGTTAGCAGGACTGGCCGGTTCCGGCGGACGCAGGAGGCAATGACGCGCATCGGCCTGGCGTTCGCCTTGGACAACATGATCGCCTTGCCACTGCAATGCGATGCGGACGATTGCCTGGCGCGCATCCAGGTCATGTCGTCATCCGCGGTCAGCTGCGCCCTTGCGATCAAGTCCGCGCTGCTGTTCCTAGGGGTGGCAGCGGAACTGGTTTCTCCGCTTGCCGGATTCCACGAGGTATCTGCCCATGACAGAACGCAGTCGTAAACGGGGCCCACGGGGGGCCCGTTCAGCGCAAAGGGTGCGCGTCAACCCACCAGCAGCCGGTGCGTGAACAGCCTGTACAGCGTCCGTACCAGCAGCACGAGGATCACGGTGCTGAGCAGGAAGAGGATAAGACCGGCCAGGGACGTGAGCACCCACGTGTCGGCGTAGAGGGCATATTTCAGGGCGGCATTGGCCAGGGCCGCCATGGGGAAGCTGATTGCCCACCACGACGCCGCGAACGGAATGGAGCGGCGKAACACCTTGAACGACAGCGCGATGAACAGGAACAAGCCGAAGTAGAACAGCAGGCCCGCGAACATGTCGACGTGCCCGGTGATGTTGACATAGGCAAGGAAACCCACTTCGAAGGGCGCGATCATGATCATCAGCGAGGGGACCATGCCGCTGGGAAGCGGCTCGTGATGGACCACGCGGGAAAAGATCATGGTGAAGAACACCAGTGCCACCATCGTGCCCACGGCAATGGCAAACATGTTGACTWCATGCGCCCACGCCATCGGCATGGTGCCGCCGGCGACGGCGATGTCCAGCGTCGCGACACCCGGAATCAGCCATGCCGGCGCGGCGTGCGCCGGATCCTCGCTGCCACGGAGCAGGCGACCGGCAATGACGAACGTGAACGCGATGGTGAGGACGGTGCCGATCGTCCAGACAATCTGTCCGAGGCCTTCGCTGTAGGTGCCGACGATCGACGACAGCAGCAGGATGGMAATGGTCACGGTGCCGAAGAAGTTGCCGGCGATCGGATGGTTGAACTCCGCCTTCACGGCTGCGGGATAGAGCCGCCACTTGGCGAGGTAGCCGGCGGTGAGCGCCAGGAAAGTGGCCATGGCCACGACGCCGACAGCGTCGGCGACGAACAGGTCGGCACCAAAGACCTTATGGGCACCGCGCCATGCCAGGGACAGGCCGGACAGGCCCATKACGGCACCKAACAGGTTGACGTGAAGATGCTTGACCGAGCTGCGCTGATGATGCGTGGGGGCTACGGTCGTGGAGGCGATATTCATGATGTCCTCTGCGTCCTTGAACATCCGGCCACCTCGTGTGATGGGGCGKCCCGGGATTGCGTTGAAAGGATTATGGAAGCGGGATTGGAAGTCCGAAAGGAGGGCGATGTGTCAGTTTCAGCCAACGTGGTGGACTTGGGAGCCACAAGACGAATCCGTCTCGCCCAGGAAGAAGACGGCCCGACCGGGGGCCGCGCGAAGGACGAAAGCCATCGAGGTCACGTGGGAGCTATCTRCCAATGGTCACCACGGCTGGGCTGACGCGGGCGGTCCAACTGACCGGAACAGCGCAGCGGGGGCGCTGCTGCGGTGAAGTTGCCGATAGGCGATCGGGCTCAGGGAAAGGCGGCGCACAAATGCGCGGCGCAGTCCGTTCTGCCCGTTGAAACCGCATTGGTAGGCGATCCTCTTGAGAGGCGTGCCACTCTGCACCAGCAGGCGCCTCGCCATGTCCACGCGGGCGAGCTCGACAAAGTCGGCTGGCGTTGTCAGCGTCTCGCGCTTGAACAGTCGCGAGAAGTTGCGCACGCTCATGCCCGCCCGTTGGGCGAGCGCCTCCACGGTCAGGTCGCGTGCCACGTCGTCGAGGATCCATTCCTGGATATCGCGCATCGCATTCTGCTCGCTGGATTGGACCGCAAGCTGGAGACTCAGTTGGGGTTGCGCCCCGGCGCGCTTAAGGTACATCACAAGCTCTTGCGCCACCTGCAATGCCAGGCCGTTGCCGAAATCTTCCTCGACCATGGCGAGCGCCAGATCCATGCCCGCCGTGACGCCGGCCGAGGTGTAGACCGGGCCGTCCTTCACATAAATATGGTCCGGCTCGATACGGATGTCCGGATAAGCCATCGCGAGGCGCGCGCAGGTTCGCCAGTGCGTGGTCGCGCGTCGGCCTGCCAGCAGGCGCGCCCGCGCCAGCAGGAAGGCGCCAGCGTAGAACGAGCCCAGGCGCCTGACCTGGGTAGCCTGCCGGGCCAGCCAATCGATCAGCGGGCCGTCCTCCTCGTACGCTGCGATATGCGGCCCGCCGGCCACCAGCAGCGTATCGATGTCGTGCCGCGCTTGCTCGAGCGAGGCGTCGGGCAGGAAGCGTACGCCGTTTGACGCGGCGATCGGTGCCGTGTCTGGTGATAGCAGTTGCAGCGTGTATGCGCCGGGATCGCCGAGTTGACGGCAAGCCTCGCTGAATACGTCCATTGGGCCCGCGAGGTCGAGCATCTGGACCCCGGGCAGTGCAAGAAGGGCAATGTGCATGGCGACGACTCCTGCCGCATTGCGCCCATCTTTTGACAGCGTTGCGGCGCTGGTTCGAGGTCGTAGAAGGATAGGGGGCAGGGGCGCGTACCGTCTGCCAGAAACAGGCGATCCCTGTCAAAATCCGCTGACGCATCAACCCTGCAGGAGACCGGCGCCATTTGCGTGGCCTGCGAGTGGCCTGCCGAGCAAGGCGGCCGCCTCGGCGAGGTCGGATGTGCGCCACCCCTCCGTAAAGCGCTCGTAGCACGCCGCCAGCCGTGCCAAGGCGGCGGACGTCTCGGACGCTGCCGGCGCGGCTGCCGTCAATCTCGCCAGACTGAGTGCGGCGCGCAACTCCCACGACCTTGCGGACATGGTTTGCGCGGCCTCGATGGCATTGATCAGGCATTCGCGTGCCTCCCGGGGGGAGGCGCCGGCATCGGCAGTCGCGTCGGTCGCGTGTCTGCCCAGCAAGTCGCCCTTCAGCCGCAGCAACTCAGGTAGCCATGCGCGTTCCTCGCCAGACATCGCGCGCTCCAGTCCTTCGTCTACCACGGCCAGGCCGTGATAAATCTCCCCGGCTGCCAGGCAGGCCTCCGCATGCAGGCAGACGATGCCGGAGATGCCGATGGGGGCGAGCGCCTGGCGCTCGCGGATCGCCTGCTCCATGGCATCGAGATCGCGCACGTTGCCGGAGTTCAACGTGCGCACCCAGCCCTGGATCAGGTGACCCTGGGTGTGCCAGAAGCGGAAGCCGTGTGCCTCGCCGATGTCGATTTCGGCAGCCGCCGCGTTGGCGGCAGACTCGGTTTCGCGTCGCATCACGCAGGTGATGCCGAGCCAGTTCAGCGCATTGGCATGCACKAACGGCAAGCCGGTAGCCAGTGCCAGCGTCAGACCTTGCCGGGCCATGGCCAGGGCCTGGTCGGGATATCCAAGCATCCAAAGCGCCCAGGCACGCCCGCCGTGGGCGACCACCGCCGCATCATGGCCCGACAGCGGCTGGCGCAGCCGGGCGCTGGCGCTGTCGTATGCATGGTCGATTTCCGCGAGACAGGTCAGGGCCGATGCCAGCTCCCCCCGGTAGAGGTGCACGAGCCCCTTCGGCCAGAGCGAGTCGGCCAGTAGTGCGGCGTCTTGCTGGTGTCGCGCCGATGCCTCCAGTTCCAGCGCGTACGACTGCGCGCGAGCAAACTGGCAGCGGGCGAGCGCGGCGACGGCCAGGCCATGTCGCACCCTGTCGAGCTGCGCGGGCATGTCCAGACGGTCGATCAGTACGCGCGCCCGCAAGTAGGCAATCTCGAAGTCGGGACTGGCAATGCCGGCGGTCGCGATCAGCGATGGGCCCATCCCGACCTGGATGCGCAATTCATGGGCGTCGCGCTCTGCACTGGCTTGCGTCTGCTCCAGCAGGGACAGTCCCCGGCGGAAGTGCCGCACCGCCTCCGGATGCGCAGGGCGCGCAGAGGCGCGCTCGGCCGCGAGCGTGTAGTAATGCGCGGCACGCGCATAGTTGCCGGTCCGCTCGAGGTGGATGGCCAGTTCGGCGGCCACCTCTTCGACCTGTTCACCGTAGCGGCTCTCGAGATAGCCTGCGATGCGTCGGTGCCAGATCTCCCGCTGGGCCGCCGAACTCCGGTGCAAGCCAATCTGTTGATACAAGGCATGCAGGAAGGCATAGTGCGAGAGGGTAACGCCGGTCGCCTCCTCATCGGTCTCGACCCGGCGCAGATAGCGCTGCACGCGCGCCAGGTTGTCGCAACGGGCGGCGACATCCAATTCGTCGGTMGCCAGCGCGTAGGCGAGGGCCCCACTGTCAAAGTCGATTCCGATCACGCTCGCGGCCTCGATCATCCGTTGCGAGTCGGCATCGAGGCGATCCATGTCGGCTTCGATCAGCTCGCGCAGGCTCTCTGGAACGTGCGCCGTCACTTCCTCGACCGGCACCGCCAGCATCCAGCGGCCAGCCACGTGCCGCACCCGTTCGCGGGCGACCAGATCATTGATCAGCGCGGCAAGGAACAGGGGATTGCCGTCCGCGCAGCAATGCAGTGCTTCAGCCAGGGTCCCGGCCAGGGCAGGATCCGCAAACCGGTGTTCGAGAAGCTGCTTCACGGCGGCGCGGTCCAGGCCACCCGGGCGGAGCACCGTGYAATTGTCGAGCCTGTCGAGTGCGTGCGCGACGTGGCGGATGGGGTGCTCCGTGGCCAGAACGTCGGCGGGCCGATATGTGCCGACAAGAAGCAGGCGGGCCGGCGCCCGCCCGCGCGCCAGCAGGGAGACCAGATCGACCGTGGAGTAATCGCTCCACTGAAGGTCTTCCAGGGCAACGACAAGCAACGTGCTACGGGCGATCACCTCCAGCACCGTGACGAGTTCCCGCAGCATGCGGGCCTGTGTCGTTCCTGCCGTGCGCTGCTGCAAGGCGGACCGCTGGGTCTCGGTCACCAGACCCCCGAGTTGCATCAGCCAGCTTGGTGCATGCTCGGCAAGCAGTTCGGGCAGCCTGTTGTGGTACCCGTCGCGGCAGATGGTGTCCAGGGCCTGCAACAAGGGCAGATATGGCTCGCCTTGCCCATAAAGTTCAATGCACTGGCCGAAGGCGACGACCGCTCCGGGCACGCGCTGGCACTCGGAAAGGAAGCTGTCGAGAAGGACGGTCTTGCCGATGCCGGGTTCGCCGGTGATGAAAACGATCTGCCTCGCGCCCCCAAGGCATCGTTCGAGGCAGGCGTGCAATGCGGCGCGCTCGCGTTCCCGGCCGACCAGCCCTGGAGCGGGCGATTCGCAAACCTCCGGCATGGGTGCACCCGCAGCGGCGGCCTGGACGGCTGTGACTGGGGCGATGAAGCGGTAACCGCGGCGGGGAACTGTCTCGATGAAGGCGGGCGTCGCCGCATTGTCACCCAGTACCTGTCGTAGTTCGCGGATATAGCCCCGCAGCAGGCTTTCACTGACGTGGCAKTGACCCCAGACATTGCGGTGCAGTTCCTCGTGAGTGACGAKGCGGTCCGGATGTTCGAGCAGGTAGGCCAGCATGGCGAACGTCTTGGGCCGGACCTGCAGGAGAGTGGTCCCCCGCCACAGTCGCTCGTCCCCGAGATCGACACGGAATGGCGCAAACGTATAACCCGTAGCCACGATGTCAGCCTCTCACGGAAATGCCACCCAGAACTCACGCATCTTCCACGCGTTCATGTTAGGCGCTMCACGGTCACGCTTCTACGCTGGAATGGAGCCGGTGGTTGATCTGTCGGCGGCGCGGTGGTGCCATGCTGCGATGCGGCAAGCGTGGGCACGCCAGAGGGCATGGAGGAAGTCATGAGTACGGCATGGACAGATTCGCGCCGCGATCGCGGCACTGGCACGGCATGGATGCGCGCGGTACGGCGCATGGCGGTGCGGCACCGCATCGATGGCGCGTGGCGATGCGGTGGCCTGCACCGGATTGCCGCGCTACTGAAGGCGGCCAGGCATGTGCATGCCCCATCCGCATGTCGTGGCAGCCGGATTCGCCATGTACGCTAGTACATTGCGGGCCGGGGGACAGTCAGGGCAAGAGACTGCTTGTGTCGCGGACCATCGAACGAGAGCGCTTAGCTCACCGGCACTGACGGTCGTTGTGCCMGGCACGTCGCGCATGGAGAGCGGCGAAGAAAAGACGCACGGTGCCATCGAGATCGCCATCCCCCTTGCCGGAACCTGCGTCGAGATCCGGTATCAGACGGCTGCCGGACGAACCGCGAGGGCAAGCGTGGGCGGACATCATGTGTCGGTGATCCCGGCGGAGCAGCCGCACGCGGTCTCGTGGAAACGGAATGCCGGCCTGATCGCCCTTTTTCTGTCGCCCGACGTCATGGCGGATGTCGCCGAGACGCGCGGCCTGCGTCACTGGATGGTGTGGGAGAGCTATACGGCGCTTGACATGTTCCTGCGCAGAATCGGCGACTCGCTGCGCGCGGACATTGCCTGCGGGCATCCAGTGCCTTTGCTGTATCTCGACGCAATGGCGCAGGTGCTGGCCGTGCATTTGCTCCAGATGTACGGTTCCGCGCGGAGGGTGCCGGCATGCGCCGATGGCTTGCCCAGGCACGTCTTGAGCCGCGTGATCGACTACATCCAGGCCAATCTGGCCGGTGATGTCAGCCTGGCAGAACTCGCCGGCGTCGCGGCTGTCAGCCMGTCGCATTTCTCGCGACAGTTCAGGCTGGCGACGGGCCTGAGTCCACATCAATACCTGACGCAATGCCGCGTTGAGCGCGTCAGAGAGTTGCTTCTTTGTGGGACGCAGGGGCTCGCCGAGATTGCGCTCGAAGTCGGGTTCGTCAGTCAGAGTCACATGACCTCGGTATTCCGCAAGGCCACCGCCATGACGCCCGCAATTTTTCGCGATGGCACGCGCGATGCCCGGTCGGCGGGAGCACGTGCACGCAAGCCTGTAGCCATGCGGGCAGCGGGTGATCCGGCACATCTGGCCATGCCTGTTTAGTTCGCCGAMAAGACAGGTAGTTGCGTTTGTGCTGCTGACTMACCGGACAGCTAGGGGACGCAAACACATGTATTACTAGGATCACTTGCAGAAGCCGGGCGCCCTGGCCGCTTGTGTCACAAAATCTATGTAATTCTATAGATTTTAGCGTGCAGGTGGCGGGCTCTCGAATTATCTGTGCGTTTTAGAAGATTTTTGGCTRGCATCAGGTCGCTGGTGTAAAATCTTTTAAACTGCGGAGATTTTCATGCAAGTGAGAGTGCAAAGTGCCTCCGACATTGGTGCGCTGGTCCGTGCGGCGCGGAAATCTGGCGGCATACGCCAGGACGACGCCGCGGGCAGTATCGGCGTGAGCGAGACGTTCATGGTGCGCGTCGAGAACGGCGCGGAGGGCATCCAATGGGGCAAGTTGTTCCAGGTGCTTGAGGGGTTGGGGATTCACATGCAACTTGATCTCCCCAACGTGACGTCAGAAGCCGTGCAGGTTGAGCGCGTCAAGCTTGCGAACAGGCAGAGCCGTGCGAGTCGATTGAGGGCGGCCCGCGCAGATGAGGGCAGCCATGGCTGAGCGCAGCCTTCTCGCAAGCATCAACGGCCAGAAGGTGGGAAGACTCGATGGGAGTCAGGACATCTGGTCGTTTCAATATGACGAGGCCTGGCTCTCCAATGCGGAAGCCTTCCAACTGAGTCCCGCGCTACCATTGCAGACGCATCGTCAAATCGACGGCGGAACKAACCGGGCGATACAGTGGTTCTTCGACAACCTGTTGCCGGAGGAGGCTCAGCGCTCGCTGATGGCACGCGATGCKGGGATCAAGAATGAAGCTGATGCCTTCGCGCTATTGGCGTATTACGGTTCCGAGTCCGCAGGTTCGCTGACGCTTTTGGGGCAAGGAAAGGATCCAGCGGAACCCGAGCTTCGTGCGTTACCGGATGATGTGCTGGAAGGACGCATTCGTKCGTTGCCACGGGTTCCCCTCACTCACGATGCCCTGAAGAAGATGTCGCTGGCCGGCGCTCAGCACAAGCTTGCCATCGTCGTGCGMGACGCAGCGCTGCTTGAACCGGGCGGTAATGCACCCTCAACCCACATTCTCAAGCCGGACCATCAGGATGCTGACGACTACCCGCATTCTGTCATCAACGAATGGTTCGTGATGTCACTCGCCGCTCAGCTCGGGCTGGCGGTGCCCACGGTGAGCCGGCGGTATGTCCCTTCGCCTGTCTATCTCATTCGCCGGTTTGATCGACAGGAGAAAGAAGGGAACTGGGGKCGGCTGCATAGCATTKATGCCTGCCAGATGCTCAATCTCTCGCGTACGTTCAAGTATGATCAAGGGAGCATTGAGTCGCTGTCACKCCTGGCAAACATGTGCCGATCCCCAGCGCTCGAAAGGCCCCGGCTCTTTGACTGGCTCGTGTTCAACCTGTTAGTCGGAAATGCCGATGCCCACTTGAAGAACCTGAGTTTTCTCGTGTCGGCCAATGGTATCGCGCTAGCTCCGTTCTACGATTTGTTGAGTGAAACGGTCTATTCCACGCGCGCTTTCGACAAGCAACTCTGGCCCGATGTCAGGCTTGCTTGGCCGATTCAGGGGAGGGAGTTTTTTCGCGACATCGACCGCACCGTGATGATCGAAGCTGGCAGGGAACTCGGTTTGACGGCCCGGACGGCTGAGCGCCGGCTCGACGTCCAGCTTCGGTCAATCATGCCGGCAGCGGCGGCGCTCCATGCCCGCGCTGAAGACGAGAACGCTGAACTGTTGAAGCAGCGGCCGGATCTCGCGGCAACCTTCGGCGGCGAAATGCGGTGCCTGCGGGCAATCMAGCACAACATCATTGCCGACATGACTCGGCAACTTGCTTGATCCTCGCAATTCCGGAGGCCACTTCCCCCACCCGCTTGACGCAGAAGGAGATGCGAAACGTTGTCGCGTTCCTGCGCAGCCTATCGGGTCCCGTCATCCTCCGTGGAGCGTCCTGCCCGATAAGACCCGAGAGGGTTGCCTGGTCATTTCGACCGCGCTGCACTCGGGAAGACGGACGCAGGCCCGCCTACCCGGCATCGACTGCTATAAGGTCGACTACGCCGCCGGCGCGCTTCGAAAGAGGGCTCCATTCCACGCGCTCTGCTCAACGGGTATTCCTGCCGCGATTTGCACTAGCGTGCCGCTGTGCAAACTCGGCGCAGAGTTCAAGGAAGCCAGTCGCCGCGGGCGAGGGTGTTCGTCCCTTCAGCGTGAGCGCGGAAATGGTCCGCTGGATCTCGGGTTTGACCACGCGCCGAATGGTCACTTGACCGACCMGGACCAGCGGCAGCAGCGACAGCGGCAGGATTCCCACAGCCAGTCCGTTCGCCACGAAGCCGATAACCGTKCTGGCGTGCTCGACCTCAAACGCTGGCTTCAGCGGATGCCCCTGTTGCAGGTAGGTCGCCTCCATCAGGTGGCGCACGCTGCTGGTGCCCGTCAGCGACACCAGCCGATGCGGCTGCAGCTGCTGCCAGGTGACCGTGCGCGAGCGCGCGAGCGGGTGCTGGTCATGGCACAGGAGCACCAGGCTGTCCTGGAACAACTCGCGCTGGGTCAGGTCATGCTCGCTGCCAGTCGCGGGCGCCAGCGCAAGATCGACCACCCCTTGCCGCACCATCTCCAGCGCCACGTCGGACAGCACGTCGTGCACCTGCACGACCACGGCCGGGTGCACGGCTTCGAAGGCGACGATGACTTCCGGCAGGAACGCCGCCGCCAGCGACGGCGAGGCGGCAATGGCGAGCCGGCCGCGCTTGCCCTCGACGAAATCGCGGATGCCGGCGAACGCGCTGTCAAAATTCTCGAACAGGCCTTCCACGGCGCCGAGCAGTTCGGTGCCCACGGGGGTCAGGGCCACGTGGCGGGTGGTACGGTCGAAAAGCTGCGCGCTAACCTTTTCTTCGAGCTTGCGCACAGTCGCGCTCAGTGCCGGTTGCGACAAGTGCACCTGGCGGGCCGCCTCGCTGAAGCTCAGGGTATGCCCGACCGCCAGGAATGCTTCGAGCTGTCGCAGTGTCACGCGGGATGTCATCGATATATAGCTCCGTTGGATAAATCTATCACATAATGAAATTGGACGGATAAATGCGCGGGCCCTACTGTGGAGTCATTCCTCCCCTCAAAGGACACCGCGATGAACAACGCAGCACTCGCCCTCAGCACCATCGAAGTCATGCCGTCCGGGAAGGCGTTGGGCGCCGACATCATCGGCGTCGATCTCCGCGCCGGGCTTTCCCCTGAACAGATCGACGAGGTGCGCCAAGCCTGGGCCGACCACCTGGTGCTGCGTTTCCGTGGCAATGGCGAGCTGTCGTTGCAGCAACTGGCCGATTTCTCGCGCCTGTTCGGCGAACTGGATCGTGCGCCGGTAGCCAGCCAGAAAATGGGCAAGGACTTCGACTGGCAGCATCCCGAGATCACCGTGATTTCCAATGTCCTGGTGGATGGCAAGCCGGTGGGCGGCCTGGGCTCATACGAGGCCGTGTGGCATTCGGACATGACCTACAATCCGACCCCTCCAAAAGGGAGCGCCCTGTATGCGGTGGAGATCCCGCCCAGCGGAGGCGACACCCATTTCGCCAACATGTACATGGCCTACGATACGCTGCCGGCCGAGCTGAAGGCGCGTGCCGGCCAGCTCCAGTGCGTGCACGACGCCAGCCGCAACAGTGCCGGCGAACTGCGCCGGGGCTTTGCCGACACCACCGATCCGCGCCATACCATCGGCGCCGTGCATCCGGTGGTGCGGACCCATCCGGTCACTGGCAAGCGCTGCCTGTTCCTGGGCCGCCGCCGCAATGCCTGCCTGCCGGGCGTGCCGCTCGAGGAAAGCGAAGCCTTGCTCGATGCGCTATGGGCGCATGCGACCAGGCCGGAGTTCGTGTGGGTCCAGCAGTGGCAGCTGGGCGACGTCATCCTGTGGGACAACCGCTGCACCATGCACCGGCGCGACAGCTTCGACCCGAGCACGCGCCGCCTGATGTACCGTACTCAAATCACCGGCGAAGCCGTGGTATGAGGGGAGCAGCCATGAACGCTATCCCCGGCGCCCCGGAGCGTACCGCGCAGGGCCTCGACGACGCACCGGTTTCTTCGGCCACGATCGACGAGGTCATCGTGCGMCATCTCGAGTTTCCGTTGAAGACGCMTTACCGTCTGTCCTCCGGCGACCTGACGCTGTTCGACCCCATCGTCATCGAGATCCGCGACAGCGAAGGGCGCAGCGGCTGGGGCGAGGCGCTGATCATCCCGGGCTACACCCATGAATCGATGGAAGTCGCCTGGCAGGTCGCCAGCACGCTGGCCGAGCGGATAGTGGGGCTGGGCTTCACTTCCGCCGCAGCTCTTTCCATGGCCTGGCTGCTCCCCAACCCCGGCGTGGTCAGCGCCATCCTGGCAGCCCTCGACATGCTCGGCGGCGAGCCCATGCTGCGGCCCGCGCACGATGTCACCGTGCCGCTGCTGGCGCCGTGCCAGGCGCACGATGCCGCGCAGATCCGGGAAGAGGTCGACAGCCTGGTCGAACAAGGGTTTCGCACGCTGAAGGTCAAGGTGGGATATGCCTGGCAAGACGACCTCGATCGCCTGCAGATCATCCAGGACGCCGTGGGCGACCGCGCCACGCTTCGCCTTGATGCCAATCGCGGCTTCAGCCGCGCGCATGGCATCGCCTTTGCGCAACGGCTGCATCCCGGTGGCATCGAGTTGCTGGAGCAGCCATGTGGCGCGGAGGATTGGGATGACAACGCCGCGGTGGCTGCGGTATCGACGGTGCCGTTGATGCTCGACGAGTCGATCTACGGGCCTGAGCACATCGAGCGCGCGGCCACCATCGCCAACGTCGGCTTCGTCAAACTCAAGCTCAAGAAAGTGGGTAGCGCCGGGATGCTGCGCGATGCGCTGAACCGCATCCGCGAGCTTGGCATGACACCGGTGATGGGCGATGGCGTGTCGATCGAGATCGGCTGCTGGATGGAGGCCTGTGTCGCGGCGCGCACCATCGACAACGCCGGAGAAATGAACGGCTTCCTCAAGGTGCGCGAGCGTCTGTTCGCTAATCCGCTGGTGTTCCAGCACGGCGCCATCCGCATTCCCGCGGGCTACTGGCCGGAGGTGGATCGCCACGTGCTGGCCGTCCATACGCGGGACAGCAAGCCGTTTCGGGCTGCGCGCCGCTACCGTTAGTGCAACGCAACTGGCGTAGTGCCGCACAGACGGCACGCGCCAAGCGTCAGGAGACAACCATGATTCTGAGCCAATGCCGTCGCGCGGCAGCATGCGGCCTGAGCGCCCTGATACTCGCGGCGGGCGCAGCGCCGGCCATCGCCGGCACCTTCCCCGAGCGCCCCGTCAAGCTGGTGGTGGCCGGCCCGCCATCCGGCGGCACGGATTTCCTGGCGCGTCTGCTGGCCGAACGCCTGACGGCGCTCTGGAAGCAGCCGGTGGCCTTGATGAACGGCACCACGGCCCCGCTGGTCACCACCATGGCGCTGATCTGGCCGCCGATCAGGTCGGTCAGTGCAGGGTTGCTGCCGCGATATGGCACATGGCGCATGTCCACGCCGGCCAGCTGCGCCATGCGGTGCCCCAGCAGGTGCTGCGGCAGCCCGATGCCGGGCGAGCCATAGGTGATGGAACCCGGCCTGGCTTTGGCAGCGGCCAGCAGTTCGCTCCCGGCAGAGCTTGTGGGCGTGCTCAATGCGGGCATTGTGCAAGTTCTTGCCGCGCCGGACGTGCGCACGAAGATMAAGGCACTATATGTAGATCCCGAAGGCGATACGCCGGAGCAGTTCGCCGCCTTCCACCGCGAAGAGGTGCGCAAATGGGCGCAGATTGTCCAGCAGTGCGGTGTACGGGCGGAATAGCGTCGGGCGCACAGCCCGGGTAACGGGATGGAGACAACCATGAAGCATGCAATATCGTGGGTGGCGGCATTGGTTACGTCGTTCGCCACTGTGCCGCTGCTGGCGCAACCGGTGCCGGCGCAGGCCGATGCCGGCTACCCGAGCAAGCCCATCCAGCTGGTGGTGGCTTATCCGCCGGGCGGCGGCACGGACATCCTGGCCCGCGTGGTCGGGGCCGAACTGCAGAAGGCACTGGGACAGCCGGTCGTGGTGGTCAATCGCGGCGGCGCGTCCGGCGCGATCGGCACCGAGTTTGCCGCGCGCGCCGCGCCCGACGGCTATACCCTGCTGCTGGCCACGGCCAACGTCACGATCTCGCCGGCGGTCGATGCCAGGACGCGCTTCAACCCGACTCGCGATTTCGTGCCGGTGACGCTGCTGTCGGATTCACCGTTCGTGCTGGTATCGAATGCCAGCTTTGCACCGAAGACGATCGCCGAGTTGCTGGCCTATTCGAAGGCGCATCCCGGGGCGGTCAACTACGCGTCGACGGGAGTGGGCTCGCCGCAGCAACTGGCGACTGAACTGCTCAAGAAGAAAGCGGGGCTCGACTGKACACACGTGCCGTACCAGGGTGGCGGGCCGGCCATGGCCGACCTGATGGCAGGCCAGGTGCAGGTCATGTTCAGCAACGTGCTGCCGGTGCTGCCCTACATCAGAAGCGGCAAGGTGAGGGCGCTTGCCGTGACTACGCAGGAGCCGCTACCGGCGCTGTCAAAGGTCCCGACCATGATCCAGGAAGGGCAGCAGGACTTCGTGGTCAGCTTCTGGTCCGGCGTGATGGCGCCAGCCGGCACGCCTGGCGCCATCGTTGCCAAGCTGAACGATGCCTTGCTCAAGATCATGCAGCTTCCCGCGGTGCGCGAGCGGCTCGCGCGCGAGGGCAGCATCGTGACACCGATGACCAGCGCGAAGTTCGCCGAGTTCATCGCGGAGGATGCCGCACGTTGGCGGCAAGTCGCCCAGGTCACCGGCGTGCGCGCGGAGCGCTKAGTCGCTTCGCTGTGTCGTTTATCCGGAGCGGCGGCGCGGGCGTACGTCCTGACAGCCGGGACAGCTAGGCCCTGATCACCGCGACGCTGAACGCGCCGTGGTCCAGCGCATCCGCAATGGCATCGCAGGCGTGCTGGAAAAAACCGTAATAGGTGCCGCGCCCGTTTACCACGATCCGGAACAGGATGAATGTCCGGCGGGGTTCGGGATCGGCTTCCGATCTATTCCGGGGTATGGAAGGGGTGCCCTTCGCAAGGTCATGACCGGCATTGAAAGTCGCAATCCAATGCATTGTGCCTCCTCGAACGGGAACCCCTGCTTACTCTGCCAAGACACCGTGATATCCGTACCGCGCGCACGTGTCTTGACGCCGTGAAGTCTGATGTATCGGTTGTAGCCTTCCCCCTTCACCCCCGTCGCTGCGTGAATMGCGATGAATCAGTCCCCTGAGAAAATMATACTCTCAGGCACGTACCGAACCATTATCCAGATGGATTAGTGCGCCGCAGCGCCGATCTCACGTCTTCTCGTATTGCAAGGGCAGCCGCCAGCCTGAAGAATGAGCTAATGGATGAGGGGAGCTGAAATCCTGGACTCTGCCGCGCATTCTTCTCCGAATTCGTCACCGATCTTGTAGCAAGGCGTTCCGTAATATCGAAACCTGTCTATCGGCGTCCAGGTAATTCAAGAACTCGTGCGTCTCCGAACTCAGGCGGGACCTTGAACACATTTGAGCGGGTCGCGTCCAGTCCGCGACATGGTCCATCGCGAACCTTGAACTGGTGCACCGTGGACTTTCGCTGGCTGGTACCGGTGAGTGGCGACGGCATGGATGTATTGCGGCTGGTACATAGCCCGCATCGCAGCATTCTCATCAGCCGACGGAGCACATCTCGGAGCGGCACTCATGGCGGTGAGATCACGCATACACTGAAGAACTACGTCGGGAGATTCTCCATGAACGCACTCGTCCAGGCCTTGGCAAGCAGCAGTGACAAGTTGCGGTCGGAACTCGAGACGATCTACAAGGATCTCCATCAGCATCCGGAACTTTCCATGCAAGAGGTCCGCACCGCCAAGGTCGCGGCGGACTATATCGAAGCACTCGGTTACCAGGTGGCGCGCGGGGTGGGCATGACCGGTGTCGTCGGCGTGTTGCGCAACGGGCCGGGCGCGACGGTGATGCTCCGCGCGGACATGGATGCGTTGCCCATGGCCGAAAATACCGGCTTGCCTTATGCGAGTACAGTCAAGGCCACAGATGACGAGGKCGTGGTGGTCGACGTGGCCCACTCCTGCKGGCATGACATGCACGTGACGTGGCTGCTAGGCGCTTCCCGCATCCTTGCAGAGCACCGGGACGCCTGGAAGGGTACGGTCATGGTGGTATTTCAGCCGGGGGAAGAGGTGGCGGCCGGCGCCAGCAGCATGGTCAAGGACTGGCAGGAGGCAAGCTTGCCCAGGCCGGACATCATTTTGGGTCAGCATGTCATGGTGGGCGCGAGCGGCACGGTGAGTTACCGCCCCGGGATTATCCTGTCGGCGGGCGATAGCCTGAAGATCAGGCTATTCGGTCGCGGCTCCCACGGTTCTCAGCCTCAGACTGCCATCGACCCGGTCATCATGGCCGCCTCCACAACGCTGCGCCTGCAGACCATCGTCTCGCGTGAGATCTCGCCCATGGAAAATGCKGTGCTGACCATTGGGGCGCTGCAAGCGGGGACCAAGGAAAACATCATTCCAGACGAAGCCACGATAAAGCTCAATATGCGCACGTTCGATGAAGACGTGCGCGAGTACATGCTGGCGTCTATCAGGCGGATTTGCTGTGCCGAGTGCGATGMGTCGAATGCCGAGCGGGCCCCCGAGTTCACCACGCTCAGTTCGTATCCGCTTACCGAAAACGATGTTGCCGCCACGGGTAGCGTCGCTGACCTTTTCAAGGCTCAGTTTGGCGACAATGCCTACGAAGCATCACCGGCATCGGCCAGTGAAGACTTCAGCGTCTTTGGTMGCACCTGGAACGTGCCATACGTGTTCTGGTTTGTCGGCGGGACCGACCCGGACGTTTATGCGCAAGCCAAGGCGGCCAAGCAGATCAACAAGATACCGAGCAATCATTCCCCCAAGTTTGCACCGGTCATTCATCCTACGCTGGAGACGGGCATGCAGGCGTTGCTTACGGCGGCCTCTGCCTGGCTTTGCGCATCTCAAGGGGCATGATGGAACACGGTCTTTTTGTCTMGGTTGACCTGTTCGGCACCTTCGCATTCGCAGTCAGCGGCGCACTCGCAGCCGAGCAAAGGCGTCTCGACCTGTTTGGCATTGTAGCCATCAGCTATCTGACAGCTTGTGGCGGTGGCGTCGTTCGAGACCTGTGCCTTGGTTCTTTGCCACCGGCCGGCATMTCGGATTGGCGTTACCTTGCCACCTCGGGATTAGCCTCGATCATGGCGATCTGGGCGCGTCCCATCATTGACCACCTTAAGCATCCAATCGTCTTCTTTGACTCGCTGGGCCTGGGTTTCTTCGCGGTCATTGGTGCACACAAGGCGCTGCAGTTTGGCCACAACATCGAAGTTGCCATCATTCTCGGCATGGTGACTGCTGTCGGCGGTGGATTAGCACGGGATGTGGTCCTCAATCGCGTGCCGATCATCCTGCATAAGGAGATCTATGCGCTCGCGGCCCTGATCGGCGCATCCATCCAGGTTCTGGGACAAGTCATGGAGTGGAGGGTGGCAGTCACCCCTTGGTTCGCTGCGTCGATATGCTTTGCGATCCGCCTTCTCGCATTGCGCTATTCTTGGAGTCTGCCTGTGGTCCGCCGAGGCAACGTAGCGCAATAGGTGCATGACGGTGCATCGTCCGCTGCGCGTCCGGTCGATGCACGCGCGCCCGCCCCGGTGAGTGTCCCGCCCTGGAGGCGTTCGCTTTACAAAACGCGTCAATGCTGGTGCGCAGACGAGGCTTTCAGATCTGGCACCGTGACGGCGACGACTTCGGCAGCCAGGATCTTGTGGGTCGGGTCGGCCAGTTCGAGGCGAAGCTTGTGCGGCCCCGGCGAGAGCCCGACGACGATGATCGGGTCCTCGCTCGTATGCGCCCACGTGCCATGAGCGTCGTCTACCGTCACGTGCAGATGCCCGACGCGGGGCGAGATGTCGACGGCGGGCTTGCCGAATACCGGCATGACACGGAAGTTCTCGGTCCGGAACTGGACGATGACCACGCCGCGTGCGAGCGGTTCGGCAAGTGGCGCGTACGGTATCAGCTTGGGTGCGGGTTCGTTGCTAAGCGGAAGAATGGCTGGTGGGCGAATGGCTTCCTGTGCCGTTTGCGCCGATGCACTGATGCAGCATGCTGTCGCGATGATGGCGGCCGAAAGGTATGTCCAGGTGGGGCGCATGACGTTGTCCTTTTTCGCAGATGGGTTGCCTTGGCGCGGGAGCCGGTCAGGGGCATTCCGCGCGACAGGGGCATTCCGCGCGAGATCAAGGCTGCCTGGCCTTGCCGCCCGGCCAACGTCGATCCATTCACCCCTTCCTCAAGGGACGCAAGCAACTACGCATGATGGCTGACAGGCAGGACCGGGACGAGGAGAATCTGGCAAGAGCACTGAACCTTCGCGTTCAGATTGTTAGATCAGACCCTCGCCAGCGAATTCCATATGGGCCAGCGGGCCAGATGGCCCGCATTACGGTAACCAAGAACGGTAACCAAGAAGTTCTTATGTGGACAGGAGGAAACCTCAGCGTGTCCAGCCGGCTCGACGGCCAAGCCTTCAAGGCGAGGAAGTCGGCCAGAAGCGGCGTGGCGCACGGCGGCAAGCCACGATCTCCAACCATGGGGGGTCAGGCTGGCCGGATCTGGGCAATCACCACCAGAATCACCGCCGCATTGCCGGGCTGCTGGAAGTGGGAGTAGGCGGCCCGCGCATGGCCGGCCTTTTCGCCGAGCACGTCGGCGAAAAAATCGGACGCGCCATCCAGCACCGCCGGCTGCTGCAGCCATCCCTCGGCGCTGGTCACGTGACCTTCGAGGCGGACGATATGGTCCAGCCGCTCGAAGCCGCCCAGATGCGCGTGGATCTGGGCCAGCACATTGAGCGCGGCAAGCTTCGCGGCGCGCTGGCCTTCCTCGAGGGTCAGGTCCTTGCCGACTTGGCCCTGCCAGACCACCTTGCCATCAGCCAGCGGCAACTGCCCGGAAATGAAGAGTAGGTCTCCTGCCTGGCTGACAGCCGTGTAGCTGCCCAGTGGCTGGGGCGGATTGGGCAGTGTCAGCCCATGTGCTGCGAGGCGTTCCTGAACGGACATGATGGCTCCTGATGGGGTTCGGTTGCTTATGGCATGACTTTAGGCGGTGGGCCTCACCTGATAAAGGCATCGGTCGGAACAGGATTTGCTACATGGGGGAACAAGTGGACAGCGCGTAATCCGGCCAGAATGGCGCCATTCACGCTATTGGGAAATGAAAAGGATCCTGTGCGGACTCGTGTCGGATGCATCACGATACCAAGCCCGCGACGAGATGCGCGGAGATGCGCGTCACCCTGGTGGCCAACGGTTGTCTCGACGGAGCCGGCGGTCAGTTTTTGAAACGGTGTGGAAAGCGCCACCTCGCCCCTCCGTTTTGTATTCCTCTGTATCAGACCGCGGCCGGGATACACACGCTCAAGAATCTGCCTGCGTATCGCTACACCGCTGATACATCGATCTTCTTAAATGCTCCCTGTATGCCCTCCGGCTCGGCAATTGTCCGATTCGGTTATTTCAAATCACTGACAAGGAGTCAAAGATGAGCAAGATCGAAAAAGCTGTCTACACCGGCACKAGCGAGATCGAGAAAGTTCTCTACACCGGCAAGACCCATACCGCCGGTGGACGCGATGGCGCGGCCCGCAGCGATGACGGTCGTCTGGATATCAAGCTCACGCGCCCGGGCAGCGCAGGTAGCGGAACCAATCCCGAGCAACTGTTCGCAGCGGGCTGGTCTGCCTGCTTCATCGGTGCGCTCGGCAAGGCTGCCCAGGCCGGGGGAGTCACGCTACCGGCCGATGTGGCTGTTGACGCCGAGGTCGATCTTGGCATGACCGGGGAAGCCTACTTCCTGCAGGCTCGCCTGACTGTCAGCCTGCCTGGCTTCGACCGCGAGACCGCGCTTTCGCTGGCGCAGGATGCGCATCAGCGTTGCCCGTACTCGAAGGCCACACACKGCAATATCAATGTCGTGATCGACGTGGTCTGACGGCGCAAGGCCTGCCCGCGTGGCAGGCAGGCCTGCGATCCACCCGATGATCTGATCCAGCGAGCGTGCGGACATCGACACGCTGCGAGGGGCGTTGGCTTGGAGGCGGCGCTAYAGGCCGGCAGCGGCAGCGGCAGCGGCGACGGCACGCGGTGCGCGCGCCTCGACGTCCCATGCCACCGCCCGCGTCTGCATCAACGGCTTGGCCAGCGCATCGCCGGCCCTAACCCCTTCGCCGGCTTTCAGGACGAACAGCGGATTGATGTCGATTTCCTGCACGACATTGCGAAGATCGATGGCCAGCGCCGACAAATGCATGAGCGTGTCGACCAGCGCGTCGAGGTCCGCCTTTGGGCGGCCCCGGGCGCCATCCAGGATCGCGAAGGCCCGCAGTTCACGCACCATTTGTTCCGCTTCCGACCGCACGATGGGCGCGAGGCGAAAACTCACATCCTTCATMACCTCGGCGTAGATACCACCGAAGCCCACCATGACGGCGGGTCCGAACAGCGGATCGTTGTTGACGCCGAGGATGAGTTCGTTCGCGCCGCTGACCATCTCCTGCACCAGCACGCCGTCGAGCACCGCTTGCGGCGCATAGGCCTGCGCATTGCGCATGATCTCGTCGAAGGCAGCCGAGACGGTGTCGCTGCCCTGCATGCCCACGCGCACGCCGCCGGCCTCGGTCTTGTGCGGAATGTCGGTCGACTGGACCTTCATGACCACCGGACCGCCCAGGTCAGCGGCGAGGCGAACCGCGTCCGATGCACTGGTCGCCAGTTGCTCTTGCGTGCCGCGGATGCCATAGGCGCTCAATACCTGCTTGGCCTCGTATTCGGTCAGGTCCGTGCCGCGGCCGGCGATGGCGCGGCACACCTCAGGCCGATGAATGAGGAGCGGCTTCTCGCTGGCCAGCGTCTCGATGCGCATGCGCGCCTGTGCKAAAGCCCACAATGCGCCGGCACCACGCGCACAGCGCACCGGGGATTGGTAGCGCGGAATACCGGCGCGATCCAGGATGTCATAGGCCTCCTGCACGCTGGCCGGATCGGCATTCCACGCGACGAGGATCGGAATGTCGCGCTCCCGCGAGACGCGGACGATCTCGCGAGCCAGCTCGACAGCGAGCTTGCCGCTGGCGGCGGCGAGCGCAAGGCCGATCAGATCCACGTTCGGATCGTCTGCAAGTTTCTCGAGCGTGACTTTGAGGAGGTTGGCGTCGGCCAGCAGACTCGCCGTCACGTCCAGTGGATTTGCCACCGCTGCAAACGAAGGAAGCACCTGCTTGAGCGCACTCACGGTCGATGCTTCGAGCGCGGGCAACTGCAATCCACCGTTGGTCGCGCCGTCCGCCATCGCAATGCCGGCGCCACCGGAAATCGTGACGACCGCGAGCCGGTTGCCCTTGGGAAAGCGCCGTGGCAACAGGGCCTTGGCGCAGTCCGCCAGATCGCCGACATCGTTCACTTCGATGATCCCGCTCTGCCGGAATGCGGCGCGGTACAGCGCCATGGCACCGCCGAGGTTGGCGGTGTGCGATGCAGCCGCCCTGGCGCCAGCTTCAGACGTGCCGACTTTCCAGATGAGCATCGGCTTGCCGGCACGCAGCGCGCGCTGGCCGATGCCCACGAGCCTGTGCGCATCCTGGAAGCCCTCGACATAGCCGGCGATCACGTGGGTTTMGGGGTCGTCGATCATCGCGTCCATGAAGTCGAGCGAGGTCGTCACGGATTCGTTGCCGGTCGAGACGTAGTGCCGGAAGCCAATGCCTTCCTGGCTCGCCAGCATCACGATCGAATTGCCGAAGGCGCCGCTCTGCGAGGTGAGGCTGAGATTGCCGGCTKGGTAGGTCAGGCCGTAGGGCGCGCCGAAGCCGACATGGATGCCATCGCTGACGTTCATATAGCCCTGGCAGTTCGGGCCGATTACGTGCATGCCGAATTCGCGGGCCGTGGCAGCGATGTTGCGCCGCGCCTGCGCGCCTTCCTCACCCGTCTCGGCGAAGCCGGAAGAGAGGATCACCGCGAATCGGCAGCCCTTGCGGCCAAGATCGGCCAGCGCGCTGGCGACGCGCTTGGCCGCCACGGCGATCACCGCGACGTCGGGCGCGATGGGCAGCGATGCGACATCCGGATAGCACGGATACCCGCCCACTTCTGCATAGCGCGGATTGACGGGCAGGATCCGGCCCGTGTAGCCCTTGGCCTTGAGATGCGCGATCGGCTGTCCGCTGATGGATGCCAGGTCCTGCGAGGCGCCGATGACGGTAACGGAGCGTGGGTTGAAGAAATGCTTGAAAGTGGACATGAGGTGTTCCTGGCGTACTTCCGGATGGGTCGCGTGCTTCATGCGTCCACCTTGATGTCCCGGGCCTTGATCAGCGCCGCCCAGCGCGTGGTTTCGGCCTGCAGGAGCTTGTCGAACTGCTTCGCGTCGAGCGCGAGGATCTCCGCGTCGAGCGCCGCGAGCTTGTTGCGCACATCGGCGGTGCCCATGGCCGCCTGCAATGCAGAGCCGAGGTAGTCGACGATGGCCGGCGCGGTGCGTGCGTGGACGGCGAGCCCGTACCACGACTGCACCAGCGCGTCCGGATAGCCCGCCTCGGCAATGGTCGGGATGTCGGGCAGCGAGCGCGTCCGCCTGGTGGCATTGACGGCAAGCGGCCGCACGCGCTTGGACTGGATCAGCGGCAGGATCAGGTTCTGCGACACCAGCGCAAACTGCAGTTGCCCGCGCCCCAGGTCCAGCACCGAAGGCGGCTGGCCCTTGTAGCCGACATTGGTGACCCGCAGGCCGGTCGATTCAAAGAACAGCTCCTGCGCGAGATGCAACGAGTTGCCCGCGCCCGGCACCGGGACATTGACCTCGCCCGGCCGCGCCTTGGCCCATGCCGCGAATTCCTTCAACGTCTTCACCGGCAYGTCGTTGTGGACCACGAAGACCGAGGGCACCGCCGCCACCGCGCCGATGGCGCGGAAGTTCTGCACGCGGATGCCGGAGTCGGGATACAGCGTCTGGGCCACCGCCAGCACCGGGGTCACGCCCAGCAGCGTGTACCCGTCCGCCGGCGCGCGGCCGGCGAACTCGATGCCGATGCGGCCGTCGGCGCCCGGCCGGTTTTCCACCACCACGCGCTGCGGCAGGTCCAGCGACATCCGGTCGAGCGCCGCGCGCAGCGTGATGTCGACCACGCCTCCCACCGGATACGGCACGATCGCGCGCACCGGCCGGTCGGGGTAGTTGCCCGGTCCCGTGGCGGCCCGGGCCAGTGCCGGCAGCCAGCCGGGGGCGGCCAGCGCCAGGGTGGTTTGCAACGCAGTCCGTGCGAATGCTCGGCGATCCATGTTGTCTCCTTGTTCTGGCCCCGGCTTTCGTGCCGGGTGCCTTTATTCCAGGTATAGCTGCCTCTGCTGCCTCTGCCGCCTCTGCCGGTCAGCCCGGCAGGTAGCTGCGCAGGCGCTCCAGCGACTGCTGCGTCTCGCGTACCAGCCGCTCCATGATGGTCGCCACCGGCTCGACTTCCCGCACCCAGGCGACACTCTGGCCCGCCGCCTCGTACATCAGCGGCGCGATCTCGTGCTCTTCCACCGCCGCCAGCAGGCGCCCGGTCAGCGCCTGCTGGTAAGGCATGTCGAGCGGCTCGGGGGCGCCGGGCGCCGCCCACGCGTCGGAGAACGCGCTGCGCACCACCCGGCAAGGCTTGCCGCTGTGCGCGCGCGTGATGACGGTGTCTTCGCTGCCCGCGGCCAGCAGCCGCTCGGTCAGCGCGGCCGGCAGCCGGTGCTCGGTGCTGCCCAGCCACACCGTGCCGAGCCATGCGCCTTGCGCACCCATCGCCAGTGCCGCGGCGACCTGGCTGCCTTCGCCGACGCCGCCGGCGGCAAGCACCGGCCGGCCTTCCGCCGCCGCGATGATCTGCGGCACCAGCGTGAAGGTGCCGGTGGTCCCGGTATGCCCGCCCGCGTCATAGCCCTGCGCGACCAGCACATCGACGCCGGCCGCGATGGCCTTGCGTGCATGCTTGATGGCGCCGACCAGCGCCATCGTGGTCTTGCCGGCACGCCGCACCCTGGCAAGGGTGTCGACGGGCGTGCCGACACCGGCCGCGAAGACTTCTACCGCGCTCTCGGCCACTGCCTCGACCTGCTCCTCGAACAAGGCCTGCGAGCGCACATACTGCGAGAAGAAGTTGCCTTGCGAGGCCGGCGGCACATCGAAGCGCTCGAACAGGCTGTCGACAAACTGGCGATGCCCGTCCGGAATGGCCGCCGCCACGTCATCGGGGGTGGAGACGCCCGGCAGCGCGGTCGGCAGCAGCAGGTCCACGCCGACGGGAACGCCGGGACACAGCGCGCGCAGGTCGCGCAGCTTTTGCGCGAGTTCGTTGGGGCCGTCGCGCGCGGCGGCATAGACGCCGAGTCCGCCCGCATTGGAGATCGCCGCGGCCACTTCGATGCTGTGCGCCAGTCCGAAGATCGGGTAGCGGATGCCGAGCCGGCGGCACAGCGCGTTGGCCAGGGKATTGTGGCTGGTCTCGGTCATCAGTGCGCTCCGAACAGGTCCGGGTCAAAGTCGAGGCAGGGGTGCTGCGGCATCGCCGCTGCCGTCTTCATCACGTACCTGCCGATCAGGTTCTTGTGGACTTCGCTGGTGCCCTCGCCGATCTGGTTCATCTTGGCATCGCGCAGGAAGCGTTCGATCGGATAGGCATTCAGGTAGCTGTTGCCRCCGAGCAGCTGCGCGCAGTCCACCACCACGCGCATGCACAGGTCGGTGCTGTGCATCTTGGCGATCGAGGCGTGGATCGACGTTTCGGGGTCCTCGCGGTCGTAGCGCTGCGCCGCGCTGTACACCAGKCAGCGCGCGGCTTCGATGCGCGCTGCCATGTCGGCCAGCATCCACTGGATGCCCTGGTGCTCGCCCACTGCCTTGCCCGACACTTGCCGATGCCCGGCGTACTGCGCCGCGATCTGCAGCGCGCCGGCCATCCGCCCCAGTGCAATCGCCGCATGGCCGATCCGGGCGCGCACCAGCGTGTCCTGCGCCAGCGCCATGCCCTGTCCCTCTTCGCCGAGGCGATGCGACGCCGGCACGAACACGTCGTCCAGACGCACCTCCGCGATCGGCACGCCATGCCAGCCGAGCTTGGGGATGATGGCCGAGACGCTGAGCCCTTCGGCTTCGCGCGGCACCAGGAACGCAGTCAGCCCTTTGCTGCCGCCGGGCCCGTCGGCGAGCGATGCCACCACCACAAACATGTCGGCCACCGTGGCGCGGGTAATGAACTTCTTCACCCCCGACAACCGGTAGCCGCCGGGGTGCCGGCTGGCGACGGTGCGCAGCCGAGCGAGGTCCGAGCCCGCGCCGGGCTCGGTCAGCGCGAACGCGGATTGCTTGTCGCCGCGGGCCAGCAGCGGCACCGTCTGCGCGCACAGCTCGGGCGAGCCGCCCGCGACGATCGGGCGCGACGACAGGTCCGTGCCCGTCACGAGCGAGGCCGCGGTGCTGCAGACCCGGGCGATTTCTTCGATGATCCTGACGCGCAGCAGCATCGATGCCGCCGTGCCGCCAAATTCCCGGGGGAATGCCGTGGCGATGACGCCGCTTTCGGCCAGCGCGCGGAAGGTGTCCMAGGCGAAGTCGTCATTGCGGTTTGCCGCATTGGCCTTCGGGCCGATGGTTTCCTGGACCAGCGCCTGGACTCGGGCCAGCGTATCGGTTTGCGCCGCGTCGAGCGGCGCCAGCGGATGGCGTTCGGCGGATAGGGGCATGGGTCGGTGTCTCCTCGTGTGKGTCAGTGTGGTCAGTGTGGTCGGTGCTCGTCGGTGTCCATTGCTTGTAACGATAGAGAGGCGGTATCCTCCGATCAATGCCGGCAGGAGAAAGCAGGTATCTCGCCGGAAGATAGCGGGAGCCAAGGCATGCAAACGGAAGCAGGGCAGGACCTCACACTCAAGGCGCTGGCGACCTTCGTGGCGGTGGCGCGCACGGGCAGCGTTTCGGGGGCAGCGGCGCAGCTCGGGCTGGCGCAGTCGGCCATCAGCAGGCAGGTGGCCGAACTKGAGCGKATGTTCGGCGGCGCGCTGTTCTACCGCACCKGGCGCGGCGTACGGCCGACCACGCTGGCCGCGCAGGTGCTCGCCGACGCCGAGCCGCTGCTGGCCGGCGCCCGGCAACTGGTGGAGTCGGCGCGGGGCGAGGCGGGCAACGTCGGCGGGATGGTCACGCTCGGGCTGGTGCCGGCGGTGGCGCCGCTGCTGTCGAGCCGGCTCTACGCCGCCGTGCAGGAGCGCCTGCCGGCGGTCCGGCTGCGCATCGTGGAGGGCTACAGCGGGGAGATCGAGACCCGGCTGACGCAGGGCAGCATCGACCTTGCGGTGCTCAACCGCTACCGCGCCGAAGGCCGGAACAGCTACCGGCGCCTGCTCGACACGCCGCTGATGCTGGTGGGCCGGCGCGCGGCCTTGCAGGCGCACTGGCGCACGGTGGGCGGCAGGCCGGCGTCGATCACGGCGCGCCAGCTCGGCGGCGTGCCGCTGGTGCTGCCGGTGCCCCCCAACGCCATCCGCAACCTGCTCGACGAGCTGGCCATCGCCCATCGCATCCCGCTCAATGTCTGCATGGAGGCCAGCTCATCGGTGGTCATCAAGCGCATCATGTTTGACCACGCCGCGTTCTCCGTGCTGCCCTACCACGCGGTCGCAGCCGAGCTGGAGAGCGGTGACTTCGATGGCGTGCCGCTGTCGGACCGCGCCTTGCGGCAATCGGTCGTGCTGGCCACCAGCAGCCAGCGCCCGTTTACGGCTGCCGCGCGGCAGGTGGCGCAGATGATCCCGGGGATTGCGGATGCGTTGATCCGCGAAGGCATGTGGCGGCGATAGGTGGTGGTCGCGGCGAAGCACAGGCGCCGCTCTTGCGTGCGTGGGCGCTTCCATCACCGCGGCCGGATCACCGGGTTGGACGAATCGGGCGAACTGTGCGGGCGAACTGTCCGGGCGAACTGTGCGGGCGGCAGGAATKGAAAGTAGGGATCGCCGGGAGCGATTGCTCATGGCGAAAACGCCCTCGCCAGCCGGCAAGGCCGGCGGGCGAGGGCGGGGACCAGATGGCCGCGTCCGTCAGCGCCGGCCGGCAAGTCGGCGGATCACCGAAATGAAGTGATCGACTTCCCCGGTCGTATTGTAGAAAGCCAGTGACGGGCGCACCGTGGCCTCGACGCCGAAGCGACGCAGGATGGGCTGGGCGCAGTGATGGCCTGAACGCACCGCAATGCCTTCTTCATTGAGCGCGCGGCCGACTTCCTCGGTCTCATACCCCTTGAGCACGAAGGACAGCACGCTGGCCTTGTCCCGCGCGGTGCCGATCAGCCGCACCCCCGGGACAGGCGCCAGCAGCCGGGTGGTATATTCGAGCAGGTCATGCTMGTAGCGGGCGATACTGTCGATGCCGACGCGTTCCACATAATCCAGCGCGGCACCGAGGCCGACCGCATCGGCGATATTGCCGGTGCCTGCCTCGAAGCGATTGGGTGGCGGCTGGAACTCGGTGCGCTCGAAGGTGACGTCGGCGATCATGTTGCCGCCGCCTTGCCAGGGTGGCATGTGCTCCAGGATCTCGCGCTTGCCATAGACCACGCCGATGCCGGTGGGGCCGAAGATCTTGTGCCCCGAGAACACGAAGAAGTCGGCATCGATGGCCTGCACGTCCACGCGCATGTGCGAGACCGACTGCGCGCCGTCGACCAGCGCCCTGGCGCCGGCAAGGTGCGCCAGTTCGACGATTTCCCGGACCGGCACCACCGTGCCCAGCGCATTGGAGACCTGCGTCACCGCCACGATGCGGGTGCGGTGGTTGAGCAGGCGCCGGTACTCGTCCAGCCGTACCTGGCCGGAATCATCCACCGGTATGACCCGCAGCCTGGCCCCGACCTGCGCGGCAAGTTGCTGCCACGGCACGATGTTGGCGTGATGCTCCAGGTGCGAGACGATGATCTCGTCGCCTTCGCCTACATGGCTCACCCCCCAGGTCTTGGCGATCAGGTTGATCGCCTCGGTGGCGCCGCGCACGAAGATGATCTCGTCGGGCGAGGCGGCGCCGATAAAGCGCTGCACCTTGCTGCGCGCGGCCTCGTAGGCATCGGTGGCGCGCGCCGCCAGCGCATGCGCGGCGCGGTGGATATTCGAGTTCTCGTGCGCATAGAAATGCGAGATGMGCTCGATCACCTGGCGCGGCTTGTGGGTGGTGGCGGCATTGTCGAACCACACCAGCGGGCGGCCATTGACGCGTTCCTGCAGGATCGGGAAGTCGCGGCGCACGGCGTGCACGTCGAACGGCGCGCCCGACGGCGCCGCCGCCCACGGCAAGGCGTCGCCGTGGCCAACGCCTTGCGGTACCAGGCGCGGCACACCGCTCGCGTCGGGCAGTGCGATGCGGTCCAGGCTGCCCGGGCCGCTGCGTGACGCAAGCCCCGCAGTGTCGAGGAAATAATAGGCGCTCGCCGCCTGCCCCGGCCGCGGCGAAGCATCGGCGACCGGTGGCACCCCCAGCGCGGTGCCGCCGAAGCGGCTTTCCAGCGCGGGCGCCGCGTTGGTCACGGTATCGGGCAGGCCGTTCTGCGCGGCCGCGCTAGGYAGCAGCGCTGGCGCGCGGTTGCCCAGCGACAGCACATGGGTTGGCGCCGCCGGCGCCAGGTTGGCGCCTGGCACCTTGCCTTGGGGAATGGCGGCGCCAGGCACGCCGGTGCCCGTGCCGCCCGGGCCCGCCAGCGGCGAGCCGGCAGGCGCGGGATTGCCGGCCACGGCCAGCGCTGGGGCAAGCTCGKGCGCAAGTTCCGCCGGCTTGCCCGGCAAGGCCGAGAAGAAGGCCCCGGCCAGCCGCGCCAGCACGGCAGGATCGGGCAGGCCCGCGGGCACCTGCGGTGCTGCCGGAACGCTTGCGCCMGGATTACTTGTAGGTGTCAGGGTAGTCATGGTACTTGCCGATTTCCACGTCATCGAGAACCGCCAGCGCGTCCGGCGCATGCACCGCGAGCGAGCAGTACAGGGAGATCAGATAGGAGGCGATGGCCTGGTCGTTGATGCCCATGAAGCGCACCGACAAGCCCGGGCCCTGTTCGCCCGCCACGCCGGGCTGGTACAGGCCGACCACGCCCTGGCGCTTGTCGCCCACGCGCAGCAGCAGGATCTTGCTCTTGCCGTCGGCCACCGGCACCTTGTCCGACGGAATCAGCGGAATGCCGCGCCAGGTGATGAACTGCGAGCCGAACAGGCTGACCGTGGGCGGCGGCACGCCACGGCGCGTGCATTCGCGCCCGAAGGCGGTGATCGCCAGCGGATGCGCGAGGAAGAACGCGGGCTCCTTCCACACCTTGCCGAGCAAMTCGTCGAGATCGTCCGGCGTGGGCGCGCCGGTCAGCGGGAAGATCCGCTGCTCTTCGGCCACGTTGGCCAGCAGGCCGTAGTCCGGGTTGTTGATCAGTTCGCTTTCCTGGTGCTCCTTGATGGTCTCGATGGTCAGGCGCAGTTGTTCCTTGACCTGGTCGTGCGGGCTGCTGTACAGGTCCGACACGCGCGTATGCACGTCGAGCACGGTGCTGACCGCGTTCAGGAAATACTCGCGGGGCTGCTCTTCGTAGTCGACGAAGGTGCGGGGCAGGCGGCCCTCGCTGTCACGCTGGGTGCAGGCCACCTGTACGGTTTCAGGGTTCTGCACCTTGTTCAGGCGATAGATGCCCGCCTCGACCGGGACCCATTGCAGGAAATGCGTCAGCCAGCGAGGCGTGATGGACGCGAGTTGGGGAACGGTCTTGGTCGCGTTGGCTAGTTGCCGTGCTGCGTTATCGCCGAGCGCGGTCTGGCTGCCTGCTGATGCCGACATGTAAAACTCCTGGTTGATATGAGAAAAACAGGGAAGGTTATGAGCAGGGCGATTATCAAAGCCGTCATGGCCGCCTTCAACAGGCTATAGACGGCAAACTGCCCCGCCTGGTGACATACCGCTAGCGTGTACCGCCGGCACTGGCCTGGCGCCGCAGCTCCGGCTCCGCGCCATGGCTGGCGCCAAGCAGCCAGGCGATAGGCACCCCCAGCGCCAGCGCGAGCTTCTCCACCSTGACGATCGATGCGATCACGCTGCCACGCTCGATCTCGCCCACGTAGKAGCGGTTCAGGCTGGCATGCTCGGCCAGTGTTTCCTGCGACCAGCCTTGGACTTCGCKCAACTCGCGCACGGTGCTGCCCAGCGTACGGACAAGGTCGTTCATGGCAGGGCAGCCTCCGCAAAGGGTCGGGCAGGCTCGCCCTCGCTGCGCGATACCGCCTGCGTGACATGCGCACCGGGCGCGACATCCTGCGTGACCCAGACATTGCCACCAATGACCGCGCCGCGGCCCAGCGTGATGCGGCCAAGGATGGTCGCGCCGGCGTAGATCACCACATCGTCCTCGACGATCGGATGGCGCGGCAGGCCTTTTTCCAGGTGGCCCTTGGCATCGCGCGGAAAACGCTTKGCGCCGAGCGTGACGGCCTGGTACAGGCGCACCCGTTCGCCGATGATGGCGGTTTCGCCGATCACCACGCCGGTACCGTGATCGATGAAGAAGCCGCTGCCGATGCGCGCGCCCGGATGGATATYGATGCCGGTTTCGGCGTGCGCCAGCTCGGCCACGATGCGGGCCAGCAGTGGCAGGCCGAGCTGGTACAACACATGGGCAAGGCGGTGATGGATCATCGCCAGCACGCCGGGGTAGCACAGCAAGACTTCATCGACGCTGCCGGCGGCCGGGTCGCCGTGGTAGGCCGCCAGCACGTCGCTGTCGAGCAGGATGCGGATCTGCGGCAGGCTGGCGGCAAAGTCCCGCACCGCGGCCAGCGCGCGGGTCTCGAGCTCGGGCGGGCCGTGCTCGGCGTGACGGGCGGTGTAGCGAAGCTCCAGGCGCGCCTGGGTCAGCAGCGCATGCAGCGCCGCGTCGAGCGAATGTCCGATATAGAGATCCTCGCTCTCCTGGCGCAGGTCCGGCGGCCCGAGGCGCATCGGAAAGAGCGCGCCCTTCAGGGCCACCACGATCTGGGCCAGTGCTTCGCGTGAGGGCAGGTCTCGCCCGCCCGGCTCGAGCAAGCGTTGCTGGCCCTCGCGCCATTGCCGGCGAACCTGCTGCAAGGCCTGGACGATTTCGTCTACGTCAAAGTTCGCCATTGCTGACAACTCCTTTTGTTGCGCCAGTCAGGCGACTACTGCTGCGACCATGGCAGGCCGTGAAAGCGCCAGCCGCCCAGGCCGCCGCGCCGCTGTTGTTCGTCGAGATCGCCCTCAAAGCCTTCCTGCACGTTGTAGACCTGGGCCAGTCCGGCCTTGGTGGCCGCCTCGGCGGCGAGCGCTGAGCGATTGCCGCTGCGGCATAGCAACAGCACCACCGCGTCCTTGCCGGTCTTGGCTTCGAGTTCGCGCACGAAGCGGGGGTTGCGGGTCAGGCTGGTGCCGGTCGCCCAGGGCACGTGCAGGCTGCCGGGTACATGGCCGACAAAGGTTCGCTCTTCCTGCGAGCGCACATCGACCAGCAGCGCGTGGCCGGCGTTGAGCAGCTCCCACGCCTGTCGCGGCGAGATGGTGCCGGCGTAGGGCAGGCCGGCGGAGCGGGCAAGCTCGTGGGCAGTTTGCAGCGCGGGATGCGCGATTCGTTCTTCCAGTGCAGTCGTCATAGCGTTCTCCTCCTTCAGGTCTTCACCCCCGCCAGCATTGCGCCGGCTTGCTTGCACAGCGCACGGTTGCAGGGCGATGGCAACTGTCTATAGCCACCAGGCACACTATGAAAGGACGCAACAGGAATGAAAACGAAGAAATCCGCATTTCTAAAGACGCCCCGGACCTTCCGGTTCTGACTAGCGCCGAGCCGATGGGATGGAAAGCGGAAAGGAGCGCGCCGCCCGGCAGGGCATGCGGCGATATGCGCAACGAGCTGGATCAGGCGTCGTCGGTTGTTGATCAGGCTGCCCTGAGATCTGGGCGAGACAGCCCAGCTGCGTACAGCCGCGACCATTGGGATGGCCTCGCGATGTCGATGCCTGCCAGGCGAGGCAGGGCTTGTGCGTCTGGATCGATCACCAAGTTTATGAAGCAAGCCGCGTCGGACCAACGAATGATTGAGCCTATGCATATGCCGCAGGGATTGCCGCGGGTAGCGGTCCATTGGCGCATATAGCGCATGGCGATTGTCCTTCTTGCTTGTTCGCCGGGAGAAGAACCCTGAGCCGGCATCCACGTCTCCCGCGCCACCACCGGCCGGTCTTCGCATCGCGCGCCGGGCTAGACAGATCGCGCTATCGGCTCGTTATCGGCTCGTTTTTCGGCTCGTTCGCCAGGGTCTCTATCCGTACCTTGGTCGAGTCCTTGAGAACCGTCAATCTGGTGCGATGGAGTAGCGCATGGTCTGGCGCAGAGCCGTCACTGTTCAGCCGCTTCACCTTGTTGAATACGACAGAGAAGCTTTCCTGGGTGACGGTCGCCGATGCGTATCCTTGTGCGTCGTGATCGACGTACTGGAGATCGGGGTTGTTGGCCTTGAGGAAAGCGTCGAACGCCGCTGGCGTGGCGACGAGTGGAGCGAGCGGCGTGCCGCTCCATGCTGCCTTGACGTAGGTGTAGAACGACGTGCTGCTGATGCMGGCGCAGACGAAATCAACCAACAMCGGCGTGCCGGCCTCGGGGGTCGGCCCGCCGCGCACGACGCCGCACTGGAAGGCGTGCAAATCCCCCGTGATGGCGATGACGTTGCGGATCGAGGCCTGTTCCAGGTAGGCGAGCAGGTCGTGCTTGTCCGTGGGGTAGCCGTCCCACGAATCGCAATTGATGACGAAGCGGTCCTCCGATGCGCCATTCGCGGTGCGCAAGGCCGCCCACAGCCGGTTCAGCATGACCTCGTTGCCCCACACCTTCCATGTGGCGCGCGACGTCTTCAGCTTGTCCTTCCACCACTGGGTTTGCGCCGGGCCCAGCATCGACGGAGCGCGGCCAAGCCGCGCCGTAGCCAATGCTTCGAAGCGTTGCAGCACCTCAGGCTTCACGAAGTAGCGCGATCCGACTGCGTCGTCGCCGTGAACGGGATCGTGTCCGCGAGCCTCGGCTATCGCCCGTGCGCTGATCACCTGGCCGTCGCGGTACAGCCGCTCGTCGGTCATGATCAGTTGCATCAGCGAGCCAAAGCTGAAATCGCGATAGATGCGGATGTTGCGATATGACGCATCCTCCGGAGCGAACTCCACATCGCTCCAGTCGATCGGCATATATTCGGCCCACGCCCGGGTGGCGTTGCGCCGGCGTTGCGTCTCCTGCTTGCCCTCATTGGTGTAAGCCTGATGATCCTGCCAGCCATCGTCAGAGAATTCGTGATCATCCCAGATTGCAATGATCGGGAACCGGCGATKAACGTCCTGCAGTCGCGGGTCGGTCCGGTACGTTCGATATAGCGCGCGATAGTCGGCCAGCGTATGGGCGTAGACGCCGCCKCCCGGCATCGGCTGCCCATCGGGCAGGTTCAACGGCGGGTGCGCAGGTTCCGCAGGGCTGGCCGCTTGCGCACCCACCGTCTCATAGATGTAGTCGCCGACGTGCACGACGAAGTCGAGATCCGTCTCGGCCGCCATCAGCGTCATCGMCTGCCAGTGGTTGACGCCCCAGTCCTGGCACGTGAGCCACGCGAAGCGGACCCGGGTGTTGGCATCGGCCGGGCCGGGCGCCGTCAGCGCCGTGCCGGTGCCGGTCACGTCATCGCCGGCGACGAATCGGTAGTGGTACAGGGTCTTCGGCGACAACCCGATGATTTTCGCCCGAACGGTATGGTCGAAGCGGCGCAATGCGCTCAGCCGTACACTTGCGACGGTCGTTGCAAAGTCCGGCCGTGTCGACACGTCGAGTCGCACCGGCACCACGTCAACGTCGCCCTGCGCGGCGACGCAGCGGGTCCAGAACACCACCGACGCGTCCCGCGGGTCGCCGCTGGCAATGCCCTGCGGGAACAGGTATCGGCCCTTGCGCGCCGACGCGACGCCCGGCGGCCCGGACCCGCAAGCCGTGAGCGCACCGGATGCAACGGCGATGGCAAAGAAGGCCGACGACTTCAGAAAATKACGGCGTTTCATCCAACCTCCGTTACGCGCCGGACCCGGCACGGTACGCTCGGACTACAGGCGCATCCGGAACCGGTGACCGTCCGCGCGTCGAGCGGGACCTGCCACAGGCGCCGGGCAACGTTCTACTGGCCCTCGCCCGTGTCACATCKGCTTTGCTGCCGTCCGGAAGACCTCGCTGAGGTCGGCATCTTCCAGTACTGGCGTGACCTCAAGCTTCATCAGGTCGCTCCACAGGTAGGCGAATTCAGTCAGAAGCTTCACATCGTTTGTCTCGAGCAGGTCGAAGCCGCCGCTCAGGTCTGCCCTGGTCCATCTGCCCAGCAAGGTGACGCCCGCCGGCGGGAGCCCGCCGGTCTTCTGGAATCGCCCGATTATGTCCTCCCGGACTCGCGTATCCGGGGCCCAAGTGAATGTCAGCATGAACTTCATKGATGGCCTCCTTTGCTGTTTGGCCGATTKAAGCCTGTTATACGGGCGCTGCCTGAGCTTGGATGCAATGACAGAAACGGCCTTGGACGGGCGGCGTCATGGTGACGGCCTCGCCCGCCTAGCACTATTGTAGAAAGAGCAGAAATAGCCAGCGCGAAATCACCAAGAGCAAGTTCTGGTGCCGGACAAGCGGCCGCCATCGCCTGCGCGATGGCGGCGAGAGCGTGCTGCACAACAGCCAACGGGATCAGCTTCTTCGTGCCGGGCATCGGTTTTCAAATCTGAACTTCAGGATTTCAAAAGTGAAATAGATGCGGTGGATCTGCTTCTTAATGTTCAGCAAAATCAAGGAGATGCCAGTTTTTTGGCGTGTTGGCCCGGTTCCTGCGAGTAGGGGGGCTGCCATCAAGGGCCCTCTGAAAATTTCGTGGTGTGGACGGCTTGACCTGAAGCGCTTTCTCTCCKACTTTCCGTTGCCATGCGTTGTGGCAACACCGTTTCCTGATGCTMATGGACTACGCCCCGATCAAATCCCTGCTGATTGCCAACCGTTCMGAGATCTCCATCCGCGTGATGCGCGCGGCTGCCGAGATGAATATCCGGACCGTGGCGATCTATTCGAAGGAAGACCGCCTCGCGCTCCATCGCTTCAAGGCCGATGAGAGCTAC
>NZ_JBFTLQ010000060.1:0-49717 GCF_056396525.1 Cupriavidus sp. 05T41 | reverse complement strand
GTGGTGGGGGACATGGCCTTGATGATGGTGGCCAACGATATGAGCGCCGCCGATGTGTGCGATCCGGCCAAGGAGATCGCCTTCCCCGAGTCGGTGGTCTCGCTGTTCAAGGGGGAACTGGGCTTTCCGCCCGACGGCTTCCCCGCCGGGCTCTCGCGCAAGGTGCTGCGCGGCGAGCCGCCCGCGCCTTACCGGCCGGGCGACCAGATACCGGCAGTCGATCTCGACGCAGCGCGCGCCGCCGGCGAAGCGGCCTGCGAGCAGGCGCTCGACGACCGCCAGCTGGCTTCGTACCTGATGTATCCGAAGCAAGCCGCGGACTACCACGCCCATGTGCGCAGCTACAGCGATACGTCGGTGGTGCCGACGCCGGCCTTCCTGTATGGCCTGCAGCCGCAGGAAGAAGTCGGCATCGACATCGCCGCCGGCAAGACGCTGCTGGTCTCGCTGCAAGGCACGCACCCTGACGCCGAAGAGGGGGTCATCAAGGTCCAGTTCGAGCTCAACGGACAATCGCGCACAACGCTGGTCGAGCAGCGTAGTACCACGCATGCGAGCGTGGTGCGCAGCAGCCGTCCGGTTGCCGAGCCCGGCAATCCGCTGCATATCGCCGCGCCCATGCCGGGCTCGATCGTGACGGTGGCGGTCCAGCCAGGACAGCGCGTGGCGGCGGGTACGACGCTGATGGCGCTGGAGGCGATGAAGATGGAAACCCACATCACCGCGGATCGCKACTGCGAGATTGCCGCAGTGCATGTGAAGCAGGGTGACCGCGTGGCCGCGAAGGATCTGCTGATCGAGTTGAAGCCGGCGGATTGATATTGGCGTGCTTGCACGGAGACATGCTGTTGCCTCCCGTCCGTCCAGGACGGGAGGGCAAGTTGTGACAAAACGCACATCAGGCCGATTTAGCCCCACTCGCAGCCTCGATAAATAACGTCTTGACGCATCACAACTAGTTCTCAAATCGCCGACGGATGCCGCGCCAGCGGCGTGACCTGTATGGTCATGTAGGGAAACAGCGGCAGCGAAGACAGCAGTTCGTGCAGTTCATCGTTGCTTCCCACATCGAAGATGCTGACGTTGGCATAGCGGCCGGTCACGCGCCACAGGTGGGGCCACTTGCCAGACTTCTGGATCTCGATGGCGCGCGCCTTCTCGGCAGCCTTGATGGCCTCGGCGCGCTCCGCCGCGAGCGAGTCGGGGATCTTCACGTCCATCTGTACGCAGTAAAGCATGGTGTCTCCTTGTTTGTTGAAAGTGGGGTGGACGGGCCTTCAGCCCGCGCTGTCGTCACCGGTGACAGGCGTTGTGCGGAAAGGCTTGAGGCGGCCGATAAACGTCTTGCCATGCTCGAACCAGGCTTTGCGGACGTCCGACGCCAGGTAGGTCTCGTAGGCAGCTTCGTTCTCGAACCAGCATTCGCCGATGGCGTCGACGTGGCCGATGTCGAAGAAGGGCACATGGGTATCGGTGGGCTGCGCGGCGACGAGGCGGACCTCATATTTGTGCAGGCCCGGCACATCGTGCGACATCTCGTAGTGGCGCAGGCATTCCGCGCGGAAGGTCTTGTCGGACATGCCTTCTGGCTTGACCAGCAGGTACAGCAGGCGAATCATGTTGGCTCCTCTCGGTTTGGGGTTGGCTCAGTCGTGTTTATGCGCTCCTTGCCGGGAGCGCGCTGCGTGTCAGGTATGCGCCTGCGCCGGTGCGGCCAGCGGTGCCGCTGCATGGCGCTCGTCCTCTTCGCCGATGCTCTCGATGGCAATGCCGCGCGTCTCGGGCAATAGCAGTATGCCGAACACTGCGAAGGCATAGGCCACCAGACAGAAGGTGCCCATGGCATTGGCGAGGCCGATATGGGTGGACAGCACGCCGACGCCGACGACGGAGCCCGCTCCCACCGACTTGCCTACGTTATAGGCGAATCCCATGCAGGTGGTGCGCACATGGGTGGGGAACAGTTCGCTGAGAAAGGGCCCGAGCGCGGCGAACATGCCGATTGCGGAGAAGCCGACCAGGAAGCCCAGGATGGTGGCCATCGTGGTATTCAGCGGCAGCAGCATATAGCTGACGGTGACGATCCATGCGCAGATGGAGAGCAGGATCAGCGTGGGGCGCCGGCCGATCCGGTCGCAAAGGTCGGCCGCCACCGCGAAGCCGCAGAAGGAGCCGAAGGCCATGATGAAGACGGTCACGATCATCGATGTGGCTGCGACCCCGCGCTGGTTAAGCAGGGACGGCAACCAGACCAGGATGGCGTAGCAGCCGGCCTGCAGCCCGATTACCAGGATGCTCGACAGGACCAGTGAACGCCCGTATTTGCGGTTGAACACCGATGCCAGCGTGGCACGCGGTGCGTGGCTCTGCCGGGCGCGCTCGAACATCGGCGCGTCCTTGATATGGCGCCGGATGAACAGCACGATCGACGCGGGGATGATGCCGCTCCAGAACGCCACGCGCCATGCCATCTCGTGAGGCAGCCACGCCAGCAGCAGCGTGGCCACGACGACCGCCAGCGCCCAGCCCAGCGCGAAGCCGGATTGCACGTAGCCCATGGCCTTGCCCCGGTGCTTCGGGTCGATCACTTCCGCCATCAGCGCCGCGCCGACCGCCCATTCACCGCCAAAGCCCAGGCCCTGGAGCGTACGGGCGACCACGAGTTGCTGATACGTCTGGGCGAAGCCGGCGAGCACGCCGAAGCACGTGAACCAGATGATCGCCAGCACCAGGATGCGCGCGCGGCCGTAGCGGTCGCTGAGGATGCCGGCACCCCAGCCGCCAACGGCGGTAACGATGAGCGCCACGGTCCCAAGCACGCCGACTTCCGCCTTGGTCAGCCCCCACGCAAGCGTCAGGGCAGGCAGCAGGAAGCTGAACATCTGCATGTCGAAGGAATCCAGCGCCCAGCCCGAATAGCAGGCCCAGAACGTCTTCTTCTGCTGGGGTGTCCCAGTCTTGTACCAAGCTAGCATGGTTGTCTCCTGTTTGTGTCTCGTTCTTTGTCAGTGTTGTGCCACCGCGTTCCGAGGCATCGCTGCCTCGAGCGCCGGCCTTTCCGGCGGATATCAGGCAGGCTCTGCCATGGCGAGGGTGGTGAAGTCGAGCGCTACGTCTGTGACTGACTGGAGGGCCTGCGGCGACATGTCACCGATGATCTCGATGACCGAGACGCCTTGTGGCCCGATGGCAAAGGTGCCGAGTTCGGTGTAGATGCGGCTTACGCAGGCGAGGCCCGTCAGCGGATAGCTGCATTGGTGGCGCAGCTTGCTGGCCCCGTCCTTGGTCATGTGGTCCATCATGACGAACACGCGCCTGGCGCCGATGGCCAGGTCCATGGCGCCGCCCACGGCCGGAATGGCATCGGGCGCCCCGGTGTGCCAGTTGGCCAGGTCGCCGCGCTCCGATACCTGGAAGGCGCCGAGCACGCAGATGTCGAGATGGCCGCCGCGCATCATGCCGAAGGCGTCGGCATGATGGAAAAAGGCCGCGCCTTTCTCCAGCCGGATCGCCTCCTTTCCCGCATTGATCAGGTCCCAGTCTTCCTGTCCCGGCTCCGCTGCCGACCATTGCCCGAGTACGCCGTTCTCGCTGTGCAGGATGACTTCGCGGTGGCGGGGCAGGTGGTTGGCCACCAGGGTCGGCAGGCCGATGCCGAGGTTCACATAAGAGCCGTTGGGGATATCCCGCGCCACGCGCGCGGCCAGAAGGTTCTTTGCCACTTGGTCCATGGTGTTCAACTCGCTTGCAAGAGTGCCGCTTGCGTGCCGGCGTTGTCGCGCAGCACTACGCGGCTGACGAAGATCCCGGGGGTCACGATGGCTTCCGGGTCCATCTCGCCCAGCTCGCAGACCCGCGTTACCGCGGCGATGGTCTGGCTTGCCGCCATCGCCATGACGGGCGCGAAGTTGCGCGCGGTCTTGTTGTAGACGAGGTTGCCCCAGCGGTCGGCCGCCGCGGCGTTGATCAGCGCGACGTCGACGTGGATGGGGTACTCGAGCACGTAGCCGCGTCCGTCGATCTGGCGTGTCTCCTTGCCTTCAGCCAGCAGCGTGCCGAAGCCCGTTGGCGTGTAGAAGGCGCCGATGCCGCTGCCGGCGGCGCGCAGGCGCTCTGCCAGCGTGCCCTGTGGCACGACTTCCAGCTCGATCTGGCCGGCGCGGTACAGTGCTTCGAAGACGTAGGCATCGCGCTGGCGCGGGAACGAGCACACCAGCTTGCGTACCCGGCGGGTCTTGAGGAGTGCGGCCAGCCCGTGGTCGCCGTTGCCGGCGTTGTTGCTGACTACCGTGAGATCCGTGGCGCCCTGTTCGATCAGGGCGTCGATCAGTGCATCGGGCATGCCGGCGCCGCCGAATCCGCCGATCGCGATGGTGGCGCCGTCGTGGACATCGTCCACGGCTTCGCGCGCCGTTCTGTAGAGCTTATCGATCATGTCTCGCTTCATTGTTGTTTGGCGAGACTAGGTTGCCATGCAGTCGGCGGCCTAACAATTTCGGGTTCTGMAAGCTGCCTTAGCGCTGGCTTAAGGCGTGGCGAAGCGGGGCGACTGCACGCMCGGTTGCGTGTTGAGAAGGGCTGCGTTGTCAGAGTCCCTGCTTCGAAGCGCGGGCGACACCGCGCCCMGCTAGCCAGTTTCGGGGCGGAGATCGAGCGGGGGCAGGTGCAAGCAGGGAAGGGCGCGAGCTAGCTGGCGATGCCGCCCGGTGCGTAGCGGCCGATCAGCCGGTTGGCGAACTCACGGGCGAAGCTGGACAGGCCTTCCAGGTCTCGTGCGCAAACCTGGAAGGTGCGTATGGCCCAGTCATCGCGCAGGTTACAGGCTCCGATCGGCTGCTCGCCCTTGAGGCGCGCGAACGCGGCCTTTGGCATGATGGCGATGCCGGCCCCGGCGGAGACCATGCGGCAGATGGCATCGTAACTGGCCACATGCACCCGGATGGTCATGGGCTTGTGCAGCGCGCCGGCAGCACGCATCATGAACATCTGGAAGGCACTGCCTTCGAGCAGCGCGACGAAGGCGTACTCCAGCAACTGCTCGAACCAGACCTCGCGTTGCGCGAGCAGCGGATGGCCGAGCGGCGCGACCAGAATCAGTGCGCTTTTGACGAAGGGCACCGCTTGCAGGCCCGCGGTGGGCACATTGCCGGAGATGATGCCGAGATCGGTGGCGCCTTCGCGCACCAGGCGGACGATGTCGTCGCTCAGGCGCTCGCGCACGTCGATGCGCACGTCCGGGTGGCTGGCGAGGTAGTCGCCGATCACCGGGGGCAGGTACTCGGTGATGGCCGTGGTGTTGGCTACCAGCTTGAGCTGCCCCGAAAGGCCCGCGGTAAACGGCTGGAGATTGCCTGTGAGCCGCTCTAGCTCGGCGAGCACGACGCGGGCGTGCTGGAGATAAACCTCGCCGGCCGCTGTCAGCGATACGCCCTGGGGCGAGCGCTCCAGCAAGCGCACGCCCAGCGTGTCTTCGAGATTCTTGATGCGGTTGCTGACCGCCGGCACGGAGAGGAAGGAGCGCTCCGCACCACGGGTSAGGCTTCGTGTTTCCGCTACATTGACAAAGAGGCGGAAATCGGTGATGTCGAAGGGAACGGCCATGCTGCTGGACTCGCGGCAAACTGGGTGTGCCACGATCATACCCGTGACGGCGGGAAGGCACGCGGCGGGCAAGCGGCCGCCCCGTAGCTACCAGGTGGCCGGCTCGAAGCGGAAGCCCGCGCCCTGGCGCCTGACATAGCCACAGTAGGGCTCGCCGAAATGCACCGGCAGGATGAGCGCCTCGCGGTCGGCGGCCTGGTTGAGGAAGGCCAGGCGCGTACTGCGCGCCAGGTCCGGGCGGATGCAGTAGCCGGAATTCACGTCAGGGCGCACGATTTGCAGCGGGCTGTGCAGGATATCGCCGCAGAAGATCGCTTCCTMGCCCCGCGAGCGGATGCGGAACGCGACCTGGCCGGGGCTGTGCCCCTCGGCGGGCTCGACCTGCAGGCAGCCGGCGATCTCCTGCCCGGGCACCATCATTTCCGCCAGACCTTCCGTGACCACTGGCATGACGCTGTCAAAAAAGGACTCGCCAAACACGTCCACCACACCCGGCTCCTTGTTGCGGCCCTCGTCGCAGAAGACGAAGTCATCCTTGGGGATGTAATAGCGCGCATTGGGGAAGGTTGGCACCCAGCGGTTGTCCTGCCAGGTGGTGTTCCAGCCGACGTGGTCCGCGTGAAGGTGCGTCATCACCACATGGGTGACCTTCTCCGGCGGCGCGCMGGCGGCGATCATCCACTCGCGCACCAGCGTGTTGAGCATATTCATGCGCGCAATGCCGGYGCGCGGCTTGAAGTTGCCCACGCCGGTATCGACCACGATGATGTCGTCGCCGGCGTGCACCACCCAGAACTGGATCGTCACGATCAGCTTGTTCATGTGCGGTATCCAATGGTGCGGCGCCATCAGGCCGGCATTGGCGTCGAGCACGGCGCGGTCGATGTCCGGAAAGAGGAAGGCGGGGTCGTGCGTCGGTCCCGCGTATTCGAGGATGCGGGTGATCTTCAGGTCGCCGACGGTGCGCGATTGCATCATGTGCCTTGTCTCCGTTTGGTCTTGCGGCCCCTCCCGGGGTGGGGCGCTTGCGGTATCGCCAACTTTTGCATTGGCAGGCGTCGAGCATCGGCTATCTTCAGCGCCTCGCCAATTTCGCATTCCAAAAGAGGGGTTTCAGGTAGCTTCATGTGCCGGAACAGTGGCAGCGGCGACAGCAGATTCGTGCGTGAGCGAGGACAGCKGGTTGCCCAACTGCAGGACCGCGCACGGGATCAGACACTTGACCTCTGGGCGGTGACCTTTGTCCGCCCTGGCCGTCCTAGTCTTTCCTTGCCAAATGTCTTAGCAAGGCCGCGTTGAATCGTTCCGGCTGATCGATATTCGGCAAGTGGCCCGCCCCTTCGATCAGGTCGAGCCGGCTTCCCTGGATCATCGTCTGGATTGCCTTGTTGGCTTCCGGCAGTACCCCATCATTCGCGCCGACCAGCAGGGTGGTGCAGGTGCGGATTCCGGCGAGCGCCGGCAGGTAGTTCAGTTGCTGGATGGCCCGGGCGCAGCCTGCAAAGCCGGTCACTGAGGTTGAAGCCGCAATGGCGCGTAGCCGCGCCGCGGTCTCTGGTTCCCGGGTCAGGAACGGAAGGCCGAACCAGCGCTCAAGGGTGCCATCGGCCAATGCGGCGCAACCGCCTGCGCGGGCCTGCTCGATGCGCGCATCCCACGGCGCGGCGACTTCCGGCGGTGCATCGGCGCGGGCATCGCACAGGCACAGGCTGAGCAKGCGCTCGGCGTGGTGCAGGCCAAGGCCGAAGCCGATCATGCCGCCAAGTGACAAGCCCACGTAGTGGACTTGTTCCAGGTCCAGTGTATCCAGGACTGCCACGGTATCGGCCACCAGGTCGTCCATGCTGGCCGGCGCGGTGTCGACGGTCGAGTCGCCGTGGCCGCGGATGTCGGCGCGAACGACCTGCCAGCCGCGGCTGGCGAGCAGTGCTGCCTGGGCGTCCCACATGGCGTGGCTGGAAAGGATCGAATGGCTGAGAAAGACCGCCGGCGCGCGGGGGTCGCCTGCGCGCACGACATGAAGGCGACCGCGCCCGGACAGCGCAACGGTGGTGATGCGGGGGGTGAAGTCAGGCATCGTGCTCTCCTCAATAGCCGGCGAAGAACTCGGCAACCACTTGTTCGGGCGGCACGCCGCAGGCGTCCAGCGAGTCTTGCAGCGCACCCACCATCGCGGTCGGCCCGACCACGTAGTAGATGCTGTCCTGCCAGTCCGCCACGTCGGCACGGATGCGCCCGGCGTCAATGAAGCCGCCGCGCGTGCGCACCTTCGCGTGCGCAGCGTCGTGTTCGCCACAGCCTTCGCTGCTTTCGCTGCTTTCGCTGAACACATGCACCACTTCGAAGTTCTCCAGTTCGGCCGTCAGGGCGTCCAGTTCTTCGCGCCAGGCCACGCTAGCCGGCGAGCGGTTGCCGTACAGCAGGGTGACCCGGCGCGCAGCACCTGCGCCGTTGCGCTGCAGGTGCCGCAGCATGCTGTAGAACGGCGTAATGCCGATGCCGCCGGCCACCATGACTACCGGTCGCTGGTCGTCTTGCAGGACAAAGTCGCCCATCGCCGGACTGATCAGCACCGATGACGCGCCTGGCTGGCCTTGCCCGAGATGGCGCTTGAACGCCGAATCGCGCATCCGCATCGCCACCGTGAGATGGCCGTCGTGCGGGGCGCTGGCGATGGAGAGCATGCGTTCGCCATCGTCTTCCTCGGTGGGCGTGAAGCCCGGAATCTGCACGCTGAGGAACTGGCCGGCTTCAAACTCGAAGCCGGGCGGGCGTTCGAGGTCGAAGGCGACGGTATGTTCGGCGATGGTGCGGGTGGCGAGGATACGGGCGGTGAAGGTTTCGGAATCCGACATGGGAGTCTCCATAAGGCGGTGAAAGTCTGGCGCGGGCACTCAGCGCGTCGTGCCCGTGTTGTGCAGGTCGGCAATGGTCAGGCGCGGGGTCAGCGCCTGCTGGTCGGTGCGCAACTCGATGAGCGCGGGCCGTCCCGCCTGCACCGCGCGATCCCAGGCGGCGGCGAAATCGGCGGTGCGTTCCACCACCTCGCCGTGACCGCCGTAGGACTCGGCAAGCCGCGCGAAGTCGGGATTGCACAGGTCGGTGCCGCACACGCGGCGTGGATAGTGGCGCTCCTGGTGCATGCGGATGCTGCCGTACATGCCGTTGTTGACCACCACGACAATGACGTTGGCGCCGTATTGCATGGCGGTGGCGAACTCCTGGCCGTTCATCAGGAAGCAGCCGTCGCCGGCAAAGCAKACCACGGTGCGGCCGGGATGGCGCAGTTTGGCGGCAATGGCGGCGGGCAGGCCGTAGCCCATCGTGCCGCTGGTCGGCGCAAGCTGGGTGTTGAGGCCGCGGTACGGGTAGAAGCGCTGGACCCACAGGGTGTAGTTGCCGGCGCCGTTGGTCAGGATGCTGTCGGCGGGCAGCCGCTCGCGCAGCCACGCCATGATCTCGCTGAGGTTGACTTCGCCGGGCATGGCGGTGGGACGCAGGAAGTCCCGGTAGTCGGCATTGGCGGCCTCGGTCCAGGCCTGCCAGCAGGGCGCCGCCGCTGGGGCGGGCAGCGCGCGCGCCGCGCGGGCGAAGGCCGGCATGGTGGCGTTGATCGGCAGCTCCGGCCAGTACACACGGCCCAGTTCATCCGGATCGGCGTGGACGTGCACCAGCGTCTGCGCGGGGCGCGGCACCTGCAACAGCGTGTAGCCGTTCGTGCTGGTCTCGCCCAGGCGGGCGCCCACGGACAGGATCAGGTCGGCTTCGGTGATCCGGCGCGCCAGGGCGGGGTTCATGCCCAGTCCCGCTTCGCCGGCGTAACGCGGGCTACGGTTGTCGAACAGGCCCTGGCGGCGGAACCCGCAAATGACGGGCAGCGCGTGGCGCTCGCTGAAGGCCGCGATGTCGGCGTACGCCTGTTCGGTCCAACCGCCGCCGCCCAGCACCATCAGAGGATGGCGCGCCCCGGCCAGCAGTTCCTGCAGTCGCGTCATCGCATCGGCATCCGGGCACGCCTGGGCAGGCCTGGCCGGCGGGCAGTCGGCCACGCAGGCAACTTCTTCCAGCATGTCTTCGGGCAGGGCCAGCACGACCGGACCGGGGCGGCCCGACATGGCGACATGGTAGGCGCGGCTTACCAGTTCCGGGATGCGTGCGGGCGAGTCGATCTCGTCCACCCACTTGGCCATGTGGCCGAACATGTGGCGGAACTCGATCTCTTGCCATGCCTCGCGCCCGCGATGGCCGCGCGCGGCCTGGCCGACGAACAGGATCAGCGGCGTGGAGTCCTGGCTGGCGGTATGCACGCCGATGCTGGCATTGGTCGCGCCCGGCCCACGTGTCACGAAGCAGATGCCGGGGCGTCCGGTGAGCTTGCCGTAGGCCTCGGCCATGTGGGCGGCACCGCCTTCCTGCCGGCAGACGACCAGTTGCAGGCGCGCGCGCGCATCATGCATGGCGTCGAGGGCCGCGAGAAAGCTTTCGCCGGGCACGCAGAAAGCGGTGTCGCAACCCTGGGCGAGCAGGGCGTCGATAAGGATCTGGCCGCCGGTGCGGTCTTTGAGGTCAGGCTGCATGGGGAAGCTCCGCATGTTCGTGTCGATGAGTGGCCATAGAGGCTGCGCTGGCCAGCATGGCGGGGGCGCCGATGGCGCACAGATAGGACGGGTCGAGCGCCGCGACGTCGGGGCAGCCGAGCAGCGCGAGATTGACATCGATCTCGCGCTTGAGCACTTCCAGCGCCTCCTGCGCCAGGGCGCGCCCACCCGTCGCCAGTCCATAGAGCAGCGGGCGGCCGCAGAACGCCGCGTCGGCACCCAGGGCCAGGGCCTTGAGCACGTCGGTGCCGCGCCGGATGCCACCATCCAGGATCAGCTTCAGGCCGCTGCCGGCCACGGCGTGGGCGATGGCCGGCAGGGCGTCCAGCGGCGCAAGCGCGCCGTCGAGCTGTCGCCCACCGTGGTTGGAGACAAAGATGCCGTCGGCGCCGGCTCGCAGTGCGGCCAGTGCATCCTCCGGGCGCAGGATGCCCTTGAGCAGCAGCGTGCCCGGCCAAGCCTTGCGGATATGGCGGATGTGCTCCCACGTGAGAGCTGCCCGGCCTGCACGGTGGTCCCCCTTCATGGCGGTCACGATGGGGCCGCCGCGCGTGGCGGCGAAGTTCTCGAAGTGAGGCACGCCGTGTTGCAGCAGCGTCCGGGCGAAGGTTCCCGCCAGCCAGCGCGGGCGTGCGAGACCGCCCAGGATCAGGCGCGGGCTGGGCCGCAGGGGCAGGCTGAAGCCGTTGCGGATCTCGTTCTCCCGGGTGGACGCAATCGGTACGTCGACGGTCACGACCAGCACACGAACCGCAGCCCGGCGCAGCCGCTCCAGCAGGGGATCGATCACCTCCGTGCGCGCCGGCAGGTAGGCCTGGTACCACATGTCCGGGTTGACCTTCGCCACCCTCTCCAACGGCGTGGTCGAGGCCGCGCTAAGCACGAACGGCACGTTCGCGAGCCGCGCCGCGGCGGCCAGCGCGCAGTCGGCGTCGAAGCCGCATAGTACGCTGGCGCCCATGGGGCTGATACCGAGCGGCGCGGCAAAGCGCGTGCCGAACAGCTCTGCGGACTGCGAGCGCGCCGACACATCGACCAGCGGCCGTGTCAGGAACCGCCAACGGGCGAACGCTGCGCGGTTGCCGTCCAGGGAACTGCCGTCCTCGCTGCCGCCACTGACGTAGCCGAAGACGCTGGCCGGCAGGCGCCGCCGCGCGGCACGCTCCAGATCGGCCAGCGAGAGTATCCGTGGTGCGCTCATCGCGTCGTCTCCAGGACTGCCATGTCTGTCATTCCGCCGAGATCCGGTTGTCGCGGATGACTTTTTCCCAAAGCCGGGACTGCGCCTGGAAGAAGGTCTTGAAATCGGCGACCGAACCGCCCATCGGCATGACGCCCTGCTGGGTGAACACCTGCCTGACGTCGTCCGACTGCAGTGCCTTGTTGAGTTCCGCATTCAGTCGGGTCACGATCGCCTGCGGGGTGCCGGCGGGCGCCGCCAKCCCGTACCAGACCGAGACATTGAAGCCGGGGTATCCCTGTTCCGCCACCGTCGGCACCTCTGGCGTCAGCGGCGAGCGCTGGGGGCTGGTCACCGCCAGCGCGCGCATCTTGCCCGCACGCAGGTGGGGCAGCACGTTGGGCGTGTTGTCGAACATCACGTCAACCTGGCCTCCCAGCAGGTCGCTCACCATGGGCGAGCTGCCCTTGTAGGGGATCTGCTGCATATCTGTGGACGTGAGGCTCTTGAAGTACTCCATCGTCAGGTGGTTGGAGGTGCCGTTGCCCGCGGTGGCGTAGTTGACCTTGCCCGGCGTGGCCTTGACCCTGTCCACGAGCTCACGCATCGATCTGTAGGGTGAGTCCTTGCGCACGACAAGCAGGTTCGGGGTTTGGGCGCCAAGGATGATCGGGGCGAAGTCGCGGTCCGCGTTGTAGGCGAGCTTCCTGTAGAGATACTGGTTCACCACGAGCGGAAAGCCGACCACCGTCAGGGTGTAGCCGTCTGGCGCGGCCCGTGCGCCGAACTCCGTGCCGACGATGGTGCCGGCACCGGGCCGGTTCTCCACCACCACGGGCTGCCCGAGGGCGGCGTGCAGCTTGCGGGAGAAGACGCGCGCCATGGTGTCGTTGAAGCCGCCGGGGGTGTACGGCACGACGATGGTAATGGGCTTGGACGGATAACTGTCAGGCTGGGCATGCGCGCCAGCGGCGATCAGCGCGCCGAGGGCAAGCGTCAGGATGCGGGGGATGGGTTTCATGGCGGTTGTCTCCTGGAGTCTGTTCTGGCGCGCGCTCGGGAGGCGCGTCGTGGCTAAGTCAACCTGGCATCCGGATCGTGCCGACGCTGTGGTAGATGTGCTTGATCTCGACGAAGTCGATGAGGGCGTCATAGCCATGCAGGCGGCCGATGCCGCTGCGCCGGTAGCCGCCGGTCTCGGCCTCCGCGAACAGCTTGTTGTGGTCGTTCAKCCAGACCGTCCCGTTGCGCAATGCACGGGCGACACGCCATGCGCGCGCGCCGTCGTGCGTCCAGACGCTGGCGGACAGGCCGAACTCGGTATGGTTGGCGCGGGCCACGGCCTCGGCCTCGTCGTCGAAGCGCTCCAGCACAACGAAGGGGCCGAAGATTTCCTCTTGCACGAAGAAGGCGCTGGTGTCGCGTTGCGCGACCAGGGCAGGGCTGACGAAGTGCCCCGCGGACAGCGCACCGCCCAGCGGGCCGCCGCGCACGATGACCTCGTCGGCGGCATCCATCGCGGCCGCCATCTGGTTGGCCACATGGGTGGCTGCAGCGCGGTCGATCAGGGGGCCCATCGCGGCGCCCGAGGCCAAGCCGGGCCCGATCTCGAGCGATTGCAGCGCCTGCGCCAGGGCCTGCTTCATCTCGTCGTAGCGCGAGCCGTGCACCAGCACGCGGCGTGCTGCCGTGCACTGCTGGCCGGAAATCACCGTGGCCGCCCGTGCCAGCTGAGGGGCGACGCTGGCGATGTCGGCATCCTCGAACACGAGGCAGCAGGACTTCCCGCCCAGTTCCAGCGACAGTTTTTTCATGGTGGACGCGGCATCGGCCATGATGCGCTGGCCCACGGCGTTGGAACCGGTAAAGCTGATGACGTCCACCTCGGGCGAGGCGACCAGGCAGCGGGCCACCGCGCTGCCCGTCTCGTTGACCTGGTTGACGACGCCTGGCGGCAGCGCCTCGTCCGCGTGCAAGGCACGGAGGATTTCGGTCGAGATCAGCGCGGTCTGGGCGGCGGGTTTGATCACGCAGGTGCAGCCGGCCGCCAGCGCGGGTGCCAGTGCGCGCACAAGGAGCACGACCGGGGCATTCCACGGAATGATCAGGCCAGCCACGCCGGCAGGCTCTTTCAGCATGGTGGAGAACACGCCCGGCTCGACTTCCAGCGCATGGCCGGGGATATGCCGTGCCAGGCCGGCGTAGTAGCGGATCTCCGAGACCGCGCCGGCGATCTCGGCGCGGGCCTGCGCCAGGACCTTGCCGTTCTCGCGCGTCAGCAGGTTGGCCAGCGCCTCCGCGCGTGCTTCGACGCGGTCGGCCCAGCGCAGCATMACCATCTGGCGCAAGCGCGGATTCTGGGACCAGCCCGGCTTCTCGAAAGCTTCCCGGGCGGCCGCGATGGCGGCACGCGCATCGGTCTCGCCACTGTCTGCCAGGTGGCCGAGCGAGGTGCCGTCGGCGGGATTGAGACTAACGGCCGTGGCGCCGCAGGCAGCAGGCTGCCATTGGCCGCCAATCAGGTTGGGGGCTTGAAAGTCGCTCATTGTGGGTAGCGAAAATTAGAAAGGCTGKGATGAACGTTGCCACCCGCCCGCGCGAAATGCGCGAAACGGCGGGAGGGGACGATGCCGGGAAGCCGTGCGCTCGGGGCTAGCGCACGAGTTCGCGGTTACTGAGCAGGGATGTGTGCATCCGCGACCACGCGTTTCCACAGCACCATCTGGTGGCCGATGAAGGCCTGGAACTGGGCCGGGCTACCGCCGTCGACGGCTACACCGTGCGTCGCGAACTGCTTCTGGATTTCCGGGCGCCGGAGGATGGCATTGATGTCGGCGTTGAGCTTGTCGACGATCGCTTGCGGCGTGCCCGTGCGCACCATGAAGCCATGCCACGACGACACGTCGTATCCCGGCACGCCGCTCTCGGCCACGGTCGGGATGTCCGGCATCAGGCTCGAGCGGTTCGCATCGGCGATGGCGATAGGCCGCAGCTTGCCCGACTGGATGAACGGCAGGGCATGCGGCAGGGCGTCGAACGCGACTTCCACCTGTCCGCCCGCGAGATCCGTCAGCATTGGCGTGCTGCCTTTGTAAGGCACCTGGTTCATTTCGACCTTCGCCATCCGCGCAAAGTACGCCATGGCGAGGTGATTGGACGAACCGCTGCCCGAGGAGCCGTACGGCAGGTTGCCGTGTGCCGCGCGGGCTGCGCTCAGCAGGTCATTGACGGAGCGCACCTTGGAGCCGGMGTTGACKACCAGCAGCATCGGCGAATGGCCGGCGAGTACGACCGGCGTGAAGTCCCGCATGCTGTCGTAGGGCAGCTTCTGGTACAGCCAGGGGTTGGCGGCGAAGGGGAATTGCGCCACCAGCACCGTGAGACCGTCGGCCGGGGCGCGGGCCACTGCCTGTGTACCCAGGATCGTGCCGGCTCCCGGCTTGTTGTCGACGATGACCGGCTTGCCCCAGGTCCTCGACAGTTCGTTGGCGACGACGCGGCCCAGGGTATCGTTGAAACCGCCTGGCGGGTAGGGGACGACGATACGCACGGTGCTCGCCGGATAGCTGGCGGGGGCGTCCGCTGCGGTGGCGCGCCCGTTCAGGGCGAGCGCGCCGAACATGAGGCAGGTGGCGATGCGGAAGGGGCGGGTAAAGCGCATGGGGTTGTCTCCAGTCGATCTTGTCTTGTCTTGTCTGTTGGCGCGTCGCCGCGCGCTGGCGCGGCCTGCGTCGTGGAACCGATGCCGCGCTGTCTGCCCGTGGGATCCGGCATGTTGTGAATCGATTCTAGATCCAACCTAATATCACGTCAAATAATCATGTATGATGGTGTATATCAATATTAATGATGTGATGATTGGTCGCATTCTTGGGCAATATGGCTGGGTGGCGAGGACTGCCGCTCGCCGGGCACATCAGAAATTCTGATTTGAAGCAGGGAAAAATCAGTAGAATTGCCCATCGGCGTGTCAAGGAGAAACGATGGAGTTCCGGCAGATCCAATATTTCGCCTGCTTGTTCGAGGAAGGCAGTGTGACGCGCGCCGCCCGACGGCTCGGCATCGTGCAGCCCGCGCTTAGCATGCAGATCGGCAAGCTGGAGCAGGAGCTGGGCCAGAAGCTGTTCGAGCGGAGTACGCAGGGCATGGTGCCGACCGCTTCCGGTCTGCAGATGTACCGCCTGTTCCAGCCAGTGCTGCAGGACTTTGCCAGCGCCCAGGAGGCGATCCTGCGCGTGGACGACGAGCTCAGCGGCCATGTGCGGGTGGGCATGATCGCCTCGATCGCGCAGGGCGTGCTGGCGGGCGCACTGACCGACTTTGCCCAACTGAACCCGCGCGTCACTGTGTCGGTCACCGAGKGCTACAGCAGCGTTCTGACCGACTGGGTGGCGGGTGGCCAGCTCGAGGCCGCCATCATCAACAACCCGCGGCGCGCCTTGCCCTTGCAGATCGAGCCKATCGTTGACGAGGACCTGCTCTTGCTCACCAGTGCCCAGCGCGAATTGTCGCTGCCGCAGCAGACGCCGCTGCGCACGCTGGCCTCGCTGAAGCTGGTCCTGCCGACGCGCCAGCACGGGCTGCGCACGTTGCTCGAGCATTTCGCGCAGAGCGAGAACATGGAACTGTCGCCCGTATTMGAAACMGATTCGCTGAACGCCATCGTGGAACTGGTCGAGTCCTCGCAACTGGCGACGGTGTTGCCCCGTGTCGCCGTGCGCGCCTTGCTGGAGCAGGGGCGGTTGCATGCCCGCACCGTGGTGTCGCCACGGCTGTCGCGGCTGGTCGTGGCGGTGACCAACCCGCGCCGCCCGCTGCCACCGGCAACCGCTGCCTTCGTCGCGCTGCTCACCGAGCGCATCCGCGCGCTGGGCGGCGAACAAGCTAGCTCGTGACGGCGGCGGGCTGCGGGACGGCCTGAKGGGCGGTCTTGGCAGCCACTGCGCGCGCCTCCCAGGAAACGCTGGCGTCTMCACTCAGGAAAGTCTGGCAGGCCATGCGGTAGCCCGCGGCGATATCCGCGTCGTTGAGATGCTTGCGCTCTTTTGGCTTGACGGCGTCGGCATGCTCTACACCGGTCTCGATGCGGCACTTGCACGTCCCGCAGACGCCCCCGCCGCACTTGAACGGGATGCCGCCCTGATGGCGCATCGACGCCCGCAGCAGGTTGCTGTTCTCGGGCACTTCGGCGACCCGTTCCTGATTGCTGAGAAAGGTGATGCGGATCATGCGGGCTCTCCGGTGGCATCCACTGCGCTGCGCTCCAGGCGCACGTCGAGCGTGCCGAAGCTAACCAGTTCGTTCAGCGCGCTGCGCGCCGCTTCCAGCGTGGGGTACTGCGGCAAAAGTCGCGAGGGAACCAGGCTCACGCGTTCGGGCGGACCGCAGTCAACGATGCGGACCTTGACCGGCTGCGCCAGGCTGGCGATCACAAAGCGCGCGCGGCGGCGGCCGTAGAACAGGTAGTCGTAGCTTTCAACCGGCGCCATGCTGCCATCCAGCTCGGTCCGGTAGTGGCCGTCACGGCTTGAGAGAATCACGTACATCAGGGTCTCCACGGTATGTTCAGGCCTGTGCCGTGGCGCTGGCGGCCACGGCCGGACGCAGATCCACATCCTGGTTGAGGGTGATGTCCTCGTTGATCCAGAGTTGGCACACCAGGCGGAAACCTTCTTCCAGGCGGTCCCCGAGCATCTTCTTCTCCTTCCAGTTAGGCGCCGGCAGGTGCTCGGCCCCGCTGACCACCTTGCACGCGCAACTGGYGCACTTGCCCATCCCGCAGGCGTAGCGCAGGTGGGGGTGCGGAAACTGCTTGATGCCCGCGCGCACCACGAGGTTGCTGTTGGCGCGCACCTCGCCCTCGTGGGCAACGCCATCCTTCTGAAAGGTCACTTTCGGCATATGCCTCCTCTCCATTCTTGAAAATGATTTCACTTTGACTGTTCATCATCGCAAGTGAACTTGTTGCAAAGCATAGATGAGGAAAGATGCCTGACGCAAATCAGACTCGCTGATATAAGTATCATAAAAAATGATACGTATTGATTATTAAATCATCTGTAACTATGCTGTGAAGCACGCCCCGGCCATCGCTGCAATGTGTGCCTGAGCCACTACCCATTCCCCAAGGAGAGACAACCGTGACCCAATTGCTCGATAAAGACAGCTTCCGAACCGTCCTCGAAGACCTCGTGCGGGGCAAAAGTGCCAACTTGTCGCCGTTCAGCCAGGCCTGGGCCCAGGGCAAGCTCAGCCGCACGCACCTGGCACGCTGGGCTGAGAACCACTACCAGTACGTCGGCCCGTTTGCCGACTACCTGGGTTACATCTACGCGCGCACGCCGGCCGATGGCTATACCGATGTCAAGGACTTCCTGCTGGCGAACATGTACGAGGAAKAGATCGGCGGGGACCGCCATACCGACTTGCTCATCCGCTTTGCCGAGGCCTGCGGCTCCACGCGCGAGCGCATCGTCAATCCGGACAACATGCTGGCAGCCACGCGCGGGCTGCAGAGCTGGTGCTACGCGATGGCCATGCGGGAAGACCCCGTCGTGGCGGTGGCGGGCATCGTGATCGGGCTGGAGTCCCAGGTGCCATCGATCTACCGCAAGCAGGCGCCTGCGCTGCGGGAACAATATGGCTTCACGGACGAAGAGGCAGAGTTCTTCGATCTCCACATCGTCTCCGACGAGATCCACGGCGAGCGCGGTTACCAGATCGTGTTGGAACATGCGACCACGCCTGAGCTGCAGCAGCGTTGCCTGAAGGCCTGCGAGAACGGCGCGCAGATGCGCCTGCTCTACACGGGCGAGCTGTATCGCGCATACGTCGAGCAGGATGTCTCGCTGCTTGACCTGAAGCTCGCTGCCTGAGCCAGCATCGGGAACCGGCACATGGCGCGGCCTTGCCGCGCCGGCATGACCGACAGGCGCGTTGCCAAGGCCGCCAGTGCATTCCCGACTCCCTTCCCATATCCCCAAAGCCTTCCGCCATGCCAGCCCCCGACACGCCGATCTACATKGACTACAGTGCCACCACGCCGGTCGATCCGCGCGTCGTGGAGAAGATGGTTCCCTACCTTTATGAGCGATTCGGCAATGCGGCTTCGCGCAGCCATGCCTTCGGCTGGGAAGCGGAGGCGGCGGTCGAGGAAGCGCGCGAGCACGTGGCCCGACTACTGGGCGCCGACCCGCGCGAAATTGTCTGGACGTCCGGGGCGACGGAAGGAAACAACCTGGCGCTAAAGGGCGCCGCGCATTTCTACCGCGGCAAGGGGCGCCACCTGATCACTGTCCGCACCGAACATAAGGCGGTGCTCGACACTTGCCGGGAACTGGAGCGGCAGGGCTTTGAAGTGAGCTACCTCGATGTCGGCCCGGACGGCCTGCTGGATCTGGACGTGCTGCGAAACGCTCTGCGGCCCGACACCATCCTGGTCTCGGTGATGATGGTGAACAACGAAACCGGCGTGATCCAGCCGATTGGCGAGATCGGCGCCCTGTGTCGCGAGCGCGGCATCGTCTTTCACTGCGACGCCGTACAGGCGGCCGGCAAGCTCCCGATCGACCTGTCTGCCTTGCCGGTCGACTTGATGACCGTCACCGCGCACAAGGTGTACGGCCCCAAGGGCATCGGCGCTTTGTATGTCAGGCGCAAGCCCCGGGTCCGGCTGGAAGCGCAGATCCATGGCGGAGGCCACGAACGCGGCATGCGGTCCGGCACCCTGGCGACCMATCAGATCGTTGGCATGGGCGAAGCGTTCCGCCTGGCGGGGCGAGAGCTGGCCACCGAGGCGGGCCGGGTGAGTGCGTTGCGCGACCGCCTCTGGCAAGGCCTGGGCGATCTCGAGCAGGTTTTCGTCAACGGCAGCCTGGAACACCGCATCCCGCACAACCTGAACCTGAGCTTCAACTTCGTCGAGGGCGAGTCGCTGATCATGGGGCTCCGGGGCATCGCCGTGTCTTCGGGCTCCGCCTGCACCTCGGCTTCGCTGGAGCCATCCTACGTGCTGCGTGCACTGGGTCGCAGCGATGAGCTGGCCCATAGCTCGATCCGGTTCACGCTCGGCCGCTTCACCACGGAGCAGGAAGTCGACGCCGTTGTCGCGCAGGTACGCGCATGCGTCGAGAAGCTGCGCAGTCTCAGCCCGCTGTGGGAGATGTACCAGGAAGGGACAGACCTTTCGAAAATCGAATGGGCGGCGCACTGAACAGCCTTCCATGGCTGGCGTAAAGAGAGGGGAAATCGTGGTGGCTCGGGCGGGCTGCCGGCCAGAGATCAGCGCTTTTTGTTGCTGAGGCCGGTGACCGCCCGGGCCGCCTGGGGGCATGCCGCGGTGTCCCGGGACGACATGTTCTTTGCCGCGTGAGTGCGACCATGCAGTAGCAAAACGCCCCGGGGATGAAAGATCCCAGGGGCGTTCTGCATTTTGCATTTGGGCAGTGAGGTTGCCCCAAAAGCAATAATGGAACCTCGCGGGCCCCATTGGATCATCTGCGTGGCCAACGCCATTCTTCTGTTCCTGGCGCCCGGATCACTGGCTCCCGCCTAGCGTTGCCGAAGGCTCGATTCGTCTACGTTCAGGCGATCGGCAAGAAAGTCCAGGAAGGTGCGGATCTTGCTGGGCATTCCCTTCCGGCCCAGGACCATGGCAGTCGCATGCATCGAGGGACTTTCCCAGTTCTCCAGCACTCGCTTTAACCGGCCCGTGCGCAAATCATTTGCACACATGACGTTGGGTAGCATGCTCATGCCAACATGGCCGATGGCCATCTCTCGCGCAATGGAGATATTGTTCACCACCACCTTTCCGTGGATCGTGGCAAAGCGGTGCGTTGCCTGATTGCGGAGAGTCCAGATGCCATCCAGGCGTTGCTGAGCGGTGATGATGCAATCGTGCCTGTGCAAATCGTCCACCGCCAACGGCGTGCCACGACGAGCCAGGTACTCCGGACTCGCATAGACACCGCGGGTGAGCGTCGCAATGCGCCGATAGGTCAAATCGGTGTCCTTGAGTGGGCCGAGCTGGATGGTGAGGTCGTACGGCTCTTCACGGAGATCGACCGTGCGGCTGTTCACATCCACCTCCAATTCAATCTCGGGATACGCCAGCACAAATTCGGATATCACCCGGCCGATCCAGGACACCCCGAAATCGATGGGGATGCTGACTCGCAGGGCCCCACGCATCTCTGTTTGAAGTTCGAGCGTATCCAGACCCGCCTGTTCGACTTCATCCACTACGCGGCGGCAATGTTCGTAAAGGCGTGCCCCAATCTCCGTCGTGGTCAGCTTCCTCGGGCCTTTTTTTAAAAGCGCTGTCCCCATGTGTTGCTCGAGCTGCGTCAACTTGCGGCTGATCGTCGACTTGGGCAGACCCAGCTCGTTCGCGGCGCGCGTGATGCTCTGCGCATTGACCACGTCAAAAAAGAGACGAAGGGAGTTGAGATCCAGTTTTTCTGCCATGACCGGGAAAATTTGGAACACAGGATAAGTCGCTGCACATTCCAGCGAGGCACCGGCAATGCGTTCCACAACTGGAACGCCCCGCCCATTTTTGCAGCTATTCGGAACGCAGACACCATCCTACCATTGGCCACAGCTTGACACCGGACGCAAATGCTTCGCCGATGCGCCCGAACAGAAAAGAACAATACGGAGACAACCAATGAACAGACGCACACTCTCGCGACGGGCGCTGCTGAAGGAGGCATCCGTCTTTGCACCTGCTGCAGCCTTCGGACTCGGCGCCTTCGGAATTCCACGTGCCTTGGCTCAAACGCCGCTTAGATGGGCCAACCTCGCGCCTGGCTTTACCACCTTGCTGACGGAATACATGGTTGCCAAGGGGATCGACAGGGCAAACGGTCTCCAGCTGGGAAGACCCACGGCCTACACATCGGTTACGACCTACTACAACGACTTCGTTGCGGGAAATTACGATATCTGTATCGGCAGCTGGGACACCTTTGCATCCCGTTATCTTTCGGGTGTGCCGCTGCAGTACGTTTGCTCCGTCACCACGGGCAACATGATCAGTATCGTAACGCGGGAAACGAGACTCGCCGCTGTCAGAGACCTCAAAGGAAAGACCCTTGCCGCTCCGCAGTCGACAGGCACGTACCGCATGATGCGTGCCGTTGTAAAAGAGCTCAGCGGGATCGATATCGAGAAGCACGCAGTCGTTCAGAACGTCGACAATCCAGCCGCCGCAATCACCCTGGTGATGGCCAACCGCGCCGATGCGGGACTCACTTGGGAACCCAATGTATCTGTGGGGATCAAGCGCGTTCCCGACATGCGCGTTCTCTACAACGCTGGCGAAGAATATCGCCGCAAGCTCAATCTCGATCTGCMCTATTTTGGCGTTGCGGCTCGCAAGGAAGCGATCGCGCGTGACCCCACTCTTGTCGCGAGGTTGAACAAAGCCTTTGCGCAATGCATTGAGGGCATCACCACAAGACCCGATGAAGCCGTCGCAATTGCAGGAGTGAACTCCGGAACGCCGCCGGATGTGTTAAAGGCGGCAATTGCTTCCCGGCGCCTGGAGTTCAAGCACGCATCGATGCAGACAGAAGAGGGCCGCCGTTCCGTTATCGCGGCGAGTGAGTTCCTGGTGCGCAATGGCGCCCTGGCCAAGACGGTTGACAACGGATTCTTTGCGCTATGAAGCAGGCAGATATCACGGGGACCAACGTCGCCGAGTCCCCAGTGGAGTCTTTGGATTCCTCGACCAAGCAGTCCAGCACGACGGCCAGGAAACACGACCGTCGCGACGCGAAAGCCTTGGTCATTGTGGTGGCGTTACTTTGCATTCTGATGCAGGTAGCTAGCGGGTACGTCCCCGACTACGTGATGCCCTCTCCGGTAGTCATTGCCAGGGCGCTAACCGAGCTGATCGGGGCCGATCTGCTGCACATGGCGATCACGCTCGGGAGACTTGTGGCGGCCATCGTCTTTTCCGCCGTGACGGGGGTCGTTGTCGGACTCCTCATGGGAACCTCGAAGCGCGTCGGCCCCTACTTGAAAGCCATCGTAATGATCGATACAGGCATTCCTGCGCTCTCATGGATGCTGCTTGCCGTCTTCTGGTTCAAAGATCCGGAAGCCCGCATCTTCTTCATACTCACGGTGATCTTGMTGCCGTTCTATGCCATGAATGTGTACGAAGGTGTTCGTGCTCTCTCGACAGAATGGATTGACATGTTGGAAAGCTTCCGGCCATCACGCTGGCAGATGCTGCGCTTCCTGGTTGCGCCGCACATTATCCCGTACATATTCCTGACGACAAAATCCGTGATCGGTTATGCCATTCGCATGGTGATCTTCGCGGAACTGGTGGCGTCGGCTTTCGGAATAGGGTCACGAATGAGTTTCGMCCAGTCCACGTTCCGGATTGATCAGGTGATGGCGTGGACATTCCTTCTGGTCTTATTGAACCTGGCGATTCAGTGGGTGGCCACATTCGCGGAAAGCCGGCTCCTCGGTTGGCGTAAGGAAGCAAAGGTGCGCTAATGAAAGATTCGAATTGTCTGATTATTGAACTGCGCGATGTAGTAAAGCGCTTCGGCAGCTACACGGCGATCGACCACCTCTCGATGGCGGTCCGGGAGGGTGAAACCGTTGCGCTGCTTGGTCAAACTGGCGCCGGCAAGAGCACGGTAATGTCGCTGCTGATGGGAACGGCCACCRCGGATGCGGGCTCGGTAATGGTTGCTGGTGTYGATCCAGCTAGCGAGTTCACGGCACTTCGTGGCAAGTTGGCCGTTAGCTTTCAGACGGATCGGCTACTGCCGTGGCGCACTGCGCAAGAAAACGTCGAGCTTGGCCTGCTGTTGTTGAACTACCCAAGGAAGCAGGCACAGCAGCGCGCACAGGAATGGCTGCATCGAGTGAAACTTGGTTCCGCATGCAATAAGTACCCTGTGGAACTCTCKGGAGGCATGCGCCAGCGCGTATCKCTAGCTCGTGCCCTGGCAGTCGATCCAGCACTTATCTTGCTCGACGAGTCGTTCAGTCAGCTCGATCACGTCACCTCGCAAACATTGCGACGCGATTTCTCCGAGATCGTGCGTGAGCAACGCAAGACCTGTGTTTTCGTCACGCATCGTATTGAAGATGCACTGGAGATTGCTGATCGGGTGATTGTGCTCGCGGCACCTGCCCGGGTCTGTCTTGAGCTATCCATTGACGCAGAACAGAGAAGAGATGCCACTCGCATGGCCGAGATGCATGAACAAATCGAGCGTGCTATCGGAGGCGAGTCACTTGTGCATTAGGGGGCACGCAACCCGACCGCCAGGTCGACCTAGCCAAAGCCACAACAACCCAGACTAAGTGAGAAAGCGAGCATCACATGAGCCATCAGGACCATCGGGAAAATCAGGACCATCAGGACATCATTGTCGAAAAAGTAGAAGGCTGGTTGGAGATCACCATCCATCGCCCGGAGAAACTGAACTCGCTGCGAGAGACGACCGCGGAAGAGATTCTGGGCGTGCTGAGCGAGGTGGAATCGCGTCGCGACATAGCGGCCGTGATTCTCAAGGGGAGTGAAAAGGCCTTCTGCACGGGTATCGACACCAGCGAGTTCACGATCGGTGACAACGAGTATTTTGACTTCTATCGCAAGCGTCGGCGCCTGCGMAAGGTGAACCAACTGTTCCGGGAACTCCCTGGTTTCTCGAAGCCGATCATCAGCGCCATTGAGGGTTTCGCTCTAGGCGGAGGGCTGGAACTGGCGCTTGTCGGCGACCTGATTGTCGCTGGCGCCAACGCGAAGTTCGGCCTGCCCGAGATCCGGCTGGGCCTGATGCCCGGTGGCGGCGGCACGCAGACGCTGCCGCGTCTTGTTGGCCCCGCGTTGGCCAAGGAACTCATGTGGACCGGTCGACGCATCACAGCTGCCGAAGCGCGCGAGTACAGGCTGGTTAACCACGTTACCGAAGCAGGCATGGCCCTGGAGAAGTCGCGCGAACTAGCCCGCACGATCAGCGGCAATGCACCTCTGTCGGTGATGTTTACCAAGACGGTCATCGACCGCGGGATGGACCTTCCGCTCATGGAAGGGATGGCGGCGGAAGGAGATGTGTCCTTCATGCTGTACTTCACAAAAGATCGCCAGGAGGGTCTGAATGCCTTCCGCGAAAAGCGTACACCGGATTTCCGAGGAGAGTGAGAGCATGAAGCAAAAGGATATCGTGATTGGGGGATACGCAGAAACTCCCATCGACTACAAGACGGGCCGCAGCGCGTATGACCTGGCCGGGGAAGCACTCGACCAATTGCTTGCGAAGACAGGCATCGACAAGAGTGAGATTGATGGGCTGTCGGTAACCACCGCCTTGTCGGAAGCCCAGAATCCGTTCTTCGCTGTCTACATGACCGAAGCGCTTGGCCTGACACCAACATGGCTGAACTACGGGGGTATCGGCGGCTGCTCGGCTACGGGTGGCGTGGCGCGTGCCATGTCGGCAATCCGCGACGGCATGTGCAAGCTGGCTGTCGTGATGTCMTCCGATGCGCCCAGTTCCGACTGGCGCTCGAACTACGGCGCTTACCGCAGCGAGTTCCAGGACCCTCCGGGCGTGCAGGGGCCGCCCGCCACCTTCGGCCTGCTGATGAGTCGCTATATCCACCAGTACGGGCTGGACCCCGAAGCGCTGGGGAAGATCGCGATCACGCAGCGCGCGCATGCCCTGCACAACCCGAACGGTTACAAAAAGTTCCAGAAAGAACTCACCATGGAGGAGTACATGCAGTCGCGTGTCATCGCGGACCCGCTGCGCGTACTCGACAGCGTGATGTTCTGCGACGGGGCCAACGCCTTTATCGTCACCACCGAGGCGAATGCCAGGCGCCTGGGTTTGAAGAAGATGGTCTACCCGGTCGCCTATGGGGAGGTCACCAACTTCAACGGGGCCGATCCGCTGGCCGACATCACGCTGTCCGGTTTCACCAGGATAGGCCCCGAGGTTCTGCGCAAGGCAGAGCTTGCGCCCAGGGACGTCCGCATGTTCCAGCCCTACGACGACTTCACGATTGCCGTGATGATGCAGTTCGAGGCCTTCGGCTTTTGCGAGCGCGGCCAGGGCTCGGCCTACACGCTGCGCACCGATCTTTCCTTCGACGGTGACCTGCCGCTCAACACTGGCGGCGGCCAGATTTCCGCCGGCCAGCCAGGACTCGCAAGCGGCGGGCTCAACCTTGCGGAAGCCGTGCGCCAGATGTTCGGCGAAGGCGGCGCCCGCCAGGTGAACGATCCGCGCAACGCGCTGGTTACCGGCATTGGCGTCATTCCCTACGGTCGGAACTGGGGTACCAGCTCGGCCATGGTCCTGGAGGCATGAACAGCATGAACGAAACGATGAACACTCCCCCGTCCCGCCCGATCCCGAAGCAGGGCGTCTTTGTCGACAGCAAGCCGTTCTGGGACGGCATCGCGCAAGGCAAGCTGATGCTGCAGTACTGCACAGTCGCCCAGCGCTTCCAGCACTATCCGAAGCCGGTCAGCGGCTTCACGGGCCGACGCACGCTGGAGTGGCGCGAAGTCTCCGGCAAGGGCACGATCTACGCGTGCACCGTGGTGCGAATCGCCGGCCCCGGTGTCGAGGGGCGCATTCCGTTGTGCGTCGCGACCGTCGAACTGGACGAGGGCGTCCGCATCATCGCCAATGTCTTGAGATGCGCGCCAAGTGACATGGCGATCGGCAAGCGCGTGAAGCTGGCCATCGACCACTTGGCGCCCGAGCATCCGTACCCGGCCTTCGAACTCGAATAAGGAACGCCATGCGTCTCGAACAATTTATGGCGGCGCATGCGTTGCGCACGCCAGCGAAGGCGGCCGTGGTCGTCGGCGATAAGCGGTTGAGTTACGAGGATCTGCTCTGCAGTTCGCGTTCCCTGGCCGCCGGGCTACGGCGCGCCGGCGTGGTGCAAGGCGACCGGATCGTCGTGTACCTCCCCAACTGCATCGAGTTCGTGCAGGTCATGTATGCGGCGTTCACGCTAGGTGCAATCGTCATCCCGGTGAACACGCGCAACACGCCACGCGAGCTGGTCTATTTCGCGCAGGACAGCCAGGCGCGCATGTTGGTGTTTCACGCCGAGAGCGCGGCGGCGATCGAAGAGCTATCTTCCGAGTTCATGGGTGTTCGGCGCTTGTCGGTCGGTGGCGACGTGGCCGGCGCCGAATCCCTCGAGACGCTCCTGACGCGTTCCGACGAACGGCTGCCCGAGTTGGCATTGACGCCCGACGACGCCATGATCCTGTACACGTCGGGCACGACCGGGAAGCCCAAGGGTGCCATTCTTACGCACGCCAACTTCGTGATCGGCAATGCCTTCGTCAACGCGGTGGAGTGGGGTGTCACGGCCGACGATGTGTTTCTCGTCACCACGCCACTGGCGCATCGCACGGGCCTTGCGCGCCTGATGAACTCCATGGGCCTGGGTGCCACGCTGGTGGTAATGGAGCGCTTTGACGCCCAGGCGGCGGTTAACATCATCGAGCGCGAGCAGGTGAGTGCTGCCGGCATGGTGCCCACCGTCGCGCGCATGTTGATGCCGGTGCTCGAACAGCAGGCCGCGCGCTGTGCCAGCCTGCGCCACATCATCGTCACCGGCGAAGCATTTCCCGTGGAACTCAAGCGCCGGATGATCGATCATCTGCCAAAGGCACGGCTTCACTCGTTCTTCGCGATGACGGAGGTGGGATCTGTCACGGTCCTCAATCACGAGGAGCAATTCACGCACCCTGCGTCGGTCGGTCGCGTGACACCCGGTGTGCAGGTGAAGTTGATTGACGAGAAGGGCCAGCAGGTCTCCGTCGATGATGTMGGCGAGATTCTGGTGCGGTCCGGCGAGGCAGGTCGGTTCACCACAATGAAGGGGTATTTCGGGCGGCCGGAGGCGACTGCTGCGACGATCGTCGATGGCTGGGTTCACACGGGCGATATGGGTCGCTTCGACGCCGACGGCTACCTCTATATCGTCGACCGCAAGAAGGACATGGTGCTCAGCGGCGGCTTCAATATCTATACGAAAGAGGTCGAGCAAGTGCTGGCGGAGCACCCCGACGTCGCCGATGCGGCCGTGGTGGGCGTGCCCGATGACATCTTCGGAGAGGCGGTGGCCGCTTTCATCGAGCGGCATCCCGGCAGGGCGTTGAGCGTGGATGCGATCCAGGAACATACCAAGTCGCGCATCGCCAGCTACAAGAAGCCTAGGCATGTCTTCTTCGTCGACGCGCTGCCGCGCAACGGCGTTGGCAAAGTGCTCAAGGCCGATCTGCGCGAGATCGCGCTTGCGCGGCTGGCACAGCCGGTAACATGAACATGGAGCTTCGTCTGGATGCAAAGGCGTCGCACTGGATAGGAGGCGAGTGGGTGTCTTCGGGCGCGTACTTCGATTCGACCAACCMGGCCGACGCTTCGCTGATTGGAAGCGCACCGGCTGGGGGAACGGCCGAGGCGAAGGCTGCGGTCAACGCAGCCCGGCATGTCTTCTATACCACGGCCTGGCGCTACAGTCCGCGTCTGCGCGCTCKGGTACTGCTCGACATGGCCTTCCKGCTGGAGAACGATGCTCCCGCGCTTGCGCGGTTACTCACACTGGAGAACGGCAAGTTGCTGCGCGAGTCGGCCGGCGAGGTCGAGGGGGCTGCGTCAGAGCTGCGCTATTACGCCGGTATGGCTCGGAGTGCGGCCGGCCGCGTGGTGGAGCCCATGCCAGGCGTGCGCTCGCTGATTACGCACGAGGCCGCGGGTGTAGTGGCGATCATCGTGCCCTGGAATGCGCCGTTGATTCTCTTCGTGCGCTCGCTAGCCCCCGCGCTTGCAGCGGGTTGTACTGTGGTGGTCAAGGCGGCGCCGCAGACAGCGCTCTTTATGCATCGCGTGGCGCAACGCCTGTCTGAAGCCGTGGATCTGCCACCGGGCACGATCAACGTTGTGCATGAGCCTGGCAGCGACGTGTCTCAGGCGTTCGTCGCCTCGCCTGATGTCGACGTGGTCAGCTATACCGGGAGCACCGCCGTTGGCAAGACCATCATGGCCGCGGCGGCGCCGCAGCTAAAGCGTCTGTCGCTGGAACTCGGCGGCAAGGCGCCCTGCGTGGTGTGCGACGACGCGGATCTGGCCATTGCTATCCCAGCCATCCTCGAAGCGGGGACAATCCTGTCGGGCCAGCAATGCACGGCGGCGAGCCGCATCCTGGTGCACAGGAGGATTTATGACGATTTCCGCGACACCATGGTCGCGGCGATGCGGCACTTCCCCGTCGGGCCGGGCCATCTGCCGGACAGCCAAATGGGCGCCGTCATCGATATGGCAAACCGCGACCGGATCCTCGCCCTTGTCGATGAACTTGCCGACCGCCATCGCATGCTGGTGCGGGGCGGCCCGGTGGCTAATCTGCCGGCCCATGGGGCGTTTGTTTCGCCGACGCTGGTCGAAGTCGACGATCCGCAAAGCGAAGCCGTTCAGGCCGAGCACTTCGCGCCCCTGATGACGCTGGAGGTGTTCGACGACGACCGCACCGGCTTCGCGCTGGCCAATGCCACGCGCTTCGGTCTGGGGGCCAGCGTGTGGTCGCGCGACAGCGTAAGGGCGCATCGTATCGCCAGAGAACTTCGCTGCGGCACGGTGTGGATCAACGCGCATAACAAGCTCTTCGCGGAGGCCGAGGTCGGTGGCTATAAGGAAAGCGGCTTCGGTCGCCTCCATGGCGCCGAGGGCATGCACGACTTCCTCGAAATCAAACATGTCTATCAGGAGATCGGCAGCCTCTGACGCCGCCGCTATTGCAAAATGCTGAGACCCGAATCGACCACGGAAGCAGCCTTCCGGCACGAGGTGCGCGAATGGCTCGCCGCCCATGTACCCGATGCATTGCGTCACAAGACCTTCAGGCCGCTGCCCGCAGAAGGCATGCAGTGGTACAGGGCTCTTTACCAGCGCGGCTGGATCGCACCACATTGGCCGCGCGCGCACGGAGGCATGGGGGCCAGCCCGGTGCAACAGGTCATCCTCATGGAGGAGATGGCGCGCGCAGGCACGCCTGACTTTCCCACGCAGGGCCTGAACCACATCGGCCCGTTGCTGATCGCGCGCGGCACACCGGCGCAGCAGGGGCGCCACCTGCCGCCGATCCTCTCTGGCGACGCGATCTGGTGCCAGGGTTATTCCGAACCCGGCTCGGGCTCGGACCTGGCCAGCTTGCGCACCCGCGCGGAGCTGCGTGGCGATACCTTGGTCATCACCGGCCACAAGATCTGGACCACCTGGGGCCACCACGCCGACTGGATGTTCGCGCTTGTGCGCACCTCCAGCGCCGGCAAGCCGCAGCACGGCATCACCTTCGTGCTGATCGACATGACGACGCCGGGCATCCGGCGCCGGCCGATCCGCACCATCGCCGGCGACGAGGAGTTTGCCGAGGTGTTCTTCGACGACGTGGTGGTGCCGATCGAGAACGTGGTCGGCGAGATCGACAAGGGCTGGCAGGTGGCGACCGCGGTGCTGAGCGAAGAACGTCTGCGCATCGGCTCCCCGGCCCAGGCGCTGCGCGCGCTGGAGCGCCTGCGCATGATGCTGCGCGCCGCGCCGGAAGGCCGTTTGCGTGAGAGCGTGCACGAGGCCGCCGCTCTGGCCGAGGTGGAGGTCGAGACGCTGGTCGCCGCCTATCTCGAAGCCGCCGAAGCCGCGGAGCAGGGTGTCGCCGCCGACAGCTCCTATCTCAAGCTGCTCGCTACCGACACCGTGCACCTGCTGCTCGACTTGGTGCAGCGGGTGGCGGGCCAGGGCGCCGCACTGCGCGACGCCATTCGCCATGGCGACGACCTGCTCGACGCCACGGAAATGTTCCTGCAGGCACGCCGCCTCGGCATCTATGGCGGCAGCAGCGAAGTGCAACGCAACATCATCGCGACGCGGGTGCTCGGCCTGCCCGTCGCTGGGAGCAAGGCATGAACGCCGAACACGCCGCGCAGCTGCGCATGATTGGCGAGAGCGCCGCGGGCTTCGCGGCCACGCACGGCGGTACCGCACGTGCACGGCAGGTGCATGAGGGCGGTGCGGCATTGGAGGCGGCCACGTGGAAGGCCATCGCCGGACTCGGCTGGCTAGGCATCGCGGTGCCCGAGGCGAATGGAGGACTTGCGCTCGACGCCCCGGCCGCCGCAGTGGTCGCGGAAGAGGCCGGGCGCGCGCTGATGACGCCACCGCTGACGATGGGCATGGCCGCCGCGTTCTTGCTTGCCAAAGGCCAGGGCGCCGCCGAGGAGGCGTTGCAGACGCTGATGATGGGCGCGGGGCACGTCGCGTTTGCGGCCGCTGCGGTCGGGACGGATGCCACGGTCAGGGCGCCGCTGGTGCCGGACGGTGACGCCGCCAACCAGTGGCTGGTGGCACTAGGCGAGGGTCGTGATTTCGAGGTGCGGCTGTTGCGCAGGGGCCTGCCTGGAATAGTTTGCAACACCCGCGCCGCGGTAGACGGCAGCCGGCTCGCCGACCTATCCATCGATCACGCCGCCTGGAGCGACGCGCCGCGTGTGCTGTCGGGCTCGGTCGGGCAGGCGGCATGGCAGAGCGGTAGGCACCTGCTGTGGCTGGGCGACGCCGCCTACCTCTGCGGCCTGATGGACGCGGCGCTGCGCCTTGCCCTCGACTACCTGTGCCTGCGCCGGCAGTTCGGCGTGCCCATCGGCAGCTTCCAGGCACTGCAGCACCGTGCCACCGCTTGCTACGTGGACCTCAAGGCCACGCGCGCGCTGGTGCACGAATCGGCGCGCGCCTTCGGCGGCGGGCGCGAGGCTTGGGCTGCGGCTGCGAGCGTGCACCGCGCCGCCGCGGCTGCGCTGCGTGTCACCAAGGAGGTGGTGCAGTTCCACGGCGCGATCGGCTTCGCCGACGAGCACGACGCGGGCTTGTACCTGCGGCGGGCTCTGACCGTCGGCGCGCGCCATGCGGAGGACGCGTTCGCGCAACTTGCCCCGACGGCGCGGACCGGTTGACGCCATCTCATCCCTCGGCGAGAAGAAAAAGGAGACAACAAAGTGAGCTACCCCAAGATCATTTTTTCAGGGCGGGTTTTCACGCCCGAGTKGATGGAAGCCGAGGTCGAGCGCGTGAGYGCCGGCCTGCAGGCAGCCGGCGTGCAGCACGGACAGACCGTGGCCGTGATGATGCGCAACTGCCCGGCCTATGCTGCGCTGATCCTGGCCTGCCGGCGTGCTGGCGTGTACTTCGTGTCGCTCAACTGGCATTGCAAGGCGCCGGAGGCAGCGTTCATGCTGGAGGACAGCGGGGCCGGCCTGCTCTTCGTCCACGACGACCTGATCGCCCAGGTGATCGCGGGCGTGCCCGAGCGCGTCGCCATCGTGAGCGTGTCGGCCGACGAAGCGAAGCCACTGCCCGATGTCTCGGGGCGCGCTGCGTCGTGGGCCACCTTCGGCGTCGGTGCACCGCCGATGGCACCGCGGCCGCGCCTGCATTTCGGTTCGGTGCAATACACTTCAGGCACCACCGGCAAGCCCAAGGGCGTGCGGCGCCTGGCGCTGTCTCCCGAAGTGCGCGAAGAGCTGGAGCAGGAGTCGCGCCGCATCGGGCGCATCGCCTCGGGCATGGCGCCCGGGGTGACCGCTATGCTCTGCGCGCCGATCTACCACAGCGCGTCGACGCAGTACCTGGTACAGGCCTGCGACGCTGGTGCCACGCTGATCCTGGAGCCGGCCTTCGACGCGCTGCGCACGCTCCAGCTCATCGAGCAACACGCGGTGACGCACGCCTACCTGGTGCCCACCATGTACCGCCGGCTTCTCGCGCTCGGCGATGCGGAGCGTGTGCGCCACAGCGTCGCCACGCTGCGCCACGTGGCGTCCACGGGCTCGCCGTGCGCGCCGGAGGTGAAGCGCAGGATGATCGAGTGGTTCGGCCCGGTGATCACCGAGGCCTATGGCGCCAGCGAGACCGGCTATGTCACCTTCATCGATTCGCCCACCTGGCTGGAGAACCCCGGCTCGGTCGGCCGGGCGCTAGGGCCGGCGAAGCTGCGCATCCTCGATGATGAGGGCCAACCGCTGCTGGCCGGTCAGGTCGGTGCCATCTACGTGCGCCAGCCCGCGCTGCCCGACTTTACCTACGTCAACAACCAGGCAGCGCGCGACGCGATGGAAATGGATGGCCTGGTGGGGCTCGGCGATGTGGGCTACCTCGACACACGGGGCTTTCTGTACATCTGCGACCGCCGCACCGACATGATCATCTCGGGCGGCGTCAACATCTACCCTGCCGAGGTCGAAGCCGTGCTGCAGGGCATGCCCGGGGTGGCCGACTGCGCGGTCTTCGGCATCCCCGACGACGAGTACGGCGAGGCCGTCGCGGCGGCGGTGCAACTGCGGCCCGGCGCGCGGCTCGATGCGAGCGGGATCAAGGCCTTCCTGCGCGAGCACGTCGCCAACTTCAAGGTACCGCGCGTCATCGACTTCCACGCGGCGCTGCCACGAGAGGACACGGGAAAGATCTTCAAGCGCCTGCTGCGCGAGCCTTACTGGMGCGATCAAGCCCGTCGAATCTGAGTTCGACTTTGCCGGGGACAACAGAAGGAGACAAGCATGAAGAAAATCAGGATCAAGGCCGCGCTGTGCCTGGCCGGCGCGCTCGCCCTGCAGCCGCCCATCTGGGCGCAAGCTGCCACGGCCACCCCGACGCCGGGCAAGCCGGTCCGCATCGTCGTCACGGTGCCGCCGGGTGGTGGCATCGACACCATTGCGCGCCGCCTGGCGGCCAAGGTGGCGCCCGCAGTCGGACAGCCGGTGATCGTGGAGAACCGGCCAGGCGCATCGGGCATGCTCGGCGTGGACAACATCGTCAAGTCGGCGCCGGATGGCAGTTCGCTGATTCTGGCCGCGGGCTCCACCATCACGGTGCTGCCGCATCTGATGAAGAAGATGCCCTACGACGCGACCAGGGATCTCACGCCGATCACACAGATCGGTGTCACGCCGCTGGTGATGCTGGTCAAGGCCGAGAGCCCGGCGAAAGATCTCGCCGACTTCGTCGCCGCGGCCAAGGCCAGGCCCGGCACGCTGAGCTATGGCTCCTATGGCAACGGCACGCTCGGCCACCTGATCGGCGAGGTCTTCAAGCACGAGGCTGGCGTCGACCTGGTCCACGTGCCTTACAAGGGCTGTGCCGCTGCCATCAATKACCTGATCGGCGGGCAGGTGAGCGCAGTGTTCTGCGACATCGGTTCATCCGCCGCTTTCCTGCAGCCGGGCGGCCGACTGCGCGGCCTGTCCATCACCGGCACACGGCGAATCACGGCATATCCCACTGTTCCGACCTTTTCCGAGGCCGGTTATCCCACGCTCGGCCCGCTGGTCGGCTGGCTCGGCATTTTCGGGCCGGCCAATATGTCCAAGCCGCTGGTCGATGCGCTCGTGGCCGACTTTGGGAGCGTGATGAAGACCGCGGACATGCGCTCCGCACTCGCGCAGGTTGGCTACGAGATAGGCGGCCCGTCCGCCGCCGGTTTCGCAAAGACAGTGCAACAGGACACGCAGGTGTGGGGTCAACTGATCCAGCGCATCGGCGGCATCGCGCTGGAATGAGGCCAAGGTCATGCGCGAAGCCGTTATCGTCGCCACTGCCCGCACGCCGCTCACCAGGTCGTTTCGCGGCGAGTTCAACATCACGCCCGGTCCGGCACTGGCCGCCCACGCGGTGCGCGCCTGGCTGGTCACGTGCTGCTCGAAAGACGGCGCCGCAGGGCGAAGTATGCGGTGGTGACCATGTGCTCCGGCGGCATGGGTGCGGCCGGGCTCTTTGAAATATTCCGAGGCTTGCGATGGACTTGAACTTCACTACCGCCGAAGAGGCCTTCCGGGCCGAGGTGCGCGCCTTCCTCGCGGAGCGGCTGCCCGCCTCGCTAAGCACCAAGGTGGCCGAGGGCCGGACGCTGGGCAAAGCCGAGATGCAGCAGTGGCACGCCATCCTGCAGTCGCGCGGCTGGCTCGCGAGCCACTGGCCGCGCGAGCACGGCGGGCCGGGCTGGAACGCGGTCCTGCGCTACATCTTCGAGTACGAATGCGCGTTGGCCGATGCGCCGCGCACCGTGCCGTTCGGCCTGATCATGCTCGGGCCGGTGCTGATCCGGTATGGCACCGAGGCACAGAAGAAGCACTGGTTGCCGCGCATCCTCGACGGCTCCGACTGGTGGTGCCAGGGTTATTCCGAGCCCGGAGCGGGGTCGGACCTGGCGTCACTGACGACCACGGCCGTGCGCTCCGGCGACCACTACATCGTCAACGGCCAGAAGACATGGACCACGTTGGCGCAGCACGCCAACATGATCTTCTGCCTGGTGCGCACCGCCAGGGAGAAGCGCAAGCAGGCCGGCATCAGCTTCCTGTTGATCGACATGACTTCGCCCGGCGTCCAGGTGCGKCCGATCGTCACGCTGGATGGCGAGCATGAAGTCAACGAGGTGTTTTTTACCGACGTGCGCGTGCCGGTCGAAAACCTTGTGGGTGAGGAGAACGACGGCTGGACCTGCGCCAAGTATCTCCTCACGCATGAGCGCAACGCGGGTATCGGCTTCTCGGTCGTGGCGCTTCAGCGCCTGAAGGCGGTAGCGGCCAAGGTCATGAGCAACGGCCAGCCGCTGGGCCACGACCCGGCCTTCGCGGCACGCATGGCGCGCGTCGAGATCGACCTGGAGAACCTCAAGACGACCAATCTGCGCGTCACTGCCGCGGTCGCGAACGGTGGCGCGCCGGGACCGGAAAGCTCCGCGCTGAAGATTCTGGGTAGCGAGATCCGGCAGGAACTGGCCTCGCTCATCCGGCGCGCCGTCGGGCCATACGCGCAGCCGCAGTTGGGCGATGCGCAGGCCCTGGCGGGTGGGCCGGTGGAGGCCGCGACCGCGAGCGCGCAATACCTCAACAACCGCAAGCTGTCGATCTTCGGCGGCTCCAACGAGATTCAGCGCGACATCATCGCCAAGACGATGCTGCACCTGTGAAGGAGGGCGAATGAACTTCGAACTGACCGACGAGCGGAGGATGCTGGCCGACACGCTGCGCCGCTTCATCGCGGAGCAGTACAGCTTCGAGCGGCGCGAGCGCATCGCCGCATCGGCCGAGGGCTACAGCGCAGCGCTGTGGCAGCGCTTCGTCGAACTGGGCGCGGTCGGCGCACTCTTCGAGGAAATCGATGGTGGCTTCGGCGGCAGTGGCTTTGACATCGCGGTGGTGTTTGAGACCATTGGCGGCGGACTGGTGCTCGAACCGTTCCTGGCTACGCTGATGAGCGGCACGGCCCTCGCGCTAAACAGCAGCGGTGCGCATCGCGACTTGCTGGCCGACATCCTCGGCGGTCGCGTCCTGGCGGCTTTCGCACACGGCGAGCCTGGTTCGCGGTACGAGCACGCGCGCGTGGCGACGCGGGCGCGCCGTGTCAAAGGGCATTGGGTGCTCGACGGTGCCAAGGCGGTGGTTCGTCACGGCGAACAGGCCGGCTTCTTCATCGTCTCGGCGCGCACCGCGGGCAACGACGACGAGATGGCGGGCCTGTCGCTCTTCGTGTTGCCGGCGGACACTGCGGGGCTGGAGTTGCGCGGCTATGCACTTGTGGACGGGGGGCGCGGTGCCGATCTTGTGCTCGACGGCGTGCGCCTTTCCGACGGGGCGCTGATCGGCATCGAGGGCGAGGCCTTCGACGCCATCGAGCGCACCCTGGGGCATGGTGTGCTGGCGCTGTGTGCACAGGCACTCGGCGCGATGGAGGCCGCCAATGCGAGGACACTCGACTACCTGCGCACGCGCAAGCAGTTCGGCGCACCTATCGGCAGCAACCAGGCATTGCAGCACCGCATGGTCGACCTCTGGCTGGGCATCGCGCAGTCGCGCTCGAGCGTCATCAATGCGGCCAACGCGCTCCAGGCTGGGCGCATCGAGCGCGAGCGGGCTCTGTCGGCCGCCAAGGTCACGCTCGGCCGCGTGGGCACGCGCGTGGCCGAGGAGTGCATTCAGATGCACGGCGGTATCGGCATGACGTGGGAGCTGCCACTTTCGCACCTTGCCAAGGGCCTCGTCATGACCGACCACGCGCTGGGCGACGAGGACTACCACCTGGCACGCTACGTGAAGCTGGGACGCCGTTGAGGCTGCACCTCGCAGCGGCGCGGTTGGCAAAGGAGGGGTAGGCTGGCGCCATGTCCACCGTTTGGCCGCGAGCGGGGGCTAGATGAACTCTAGCCGTACACCGAGGAGAAGGCGCACAGATCCTTCTCTGAAGGATCCGGCACTTGCCAAAGGGCGGGCACTGGCGAGCCAGGCCGGCATGCGAGCGCTGGGGGGCATGCGTTCAGATATAATAAAAAGTCATTMCTCATGACAATGGCCGCATGGCGCGACGCATTCCCCCCCTGAATCCCTTGCGCGTGTTCGAGGTCGTTGCGCGGACCCAGAACCTGACGCTGGCGGCGCAGGAGTTGCATGTCTCGCAATCGGCGGTTAGCCGCCAGATCGCCGTGCTGGAGACCTACCTGGGCGTCGAACTGTTCCGGCGGGAGCGTCACGGCGTCACGCTGACCCGGATGGGGAAAGACTATGCCGAGGAAGTCGTTCCTGCMTTCGATGCCATCGCCGGCGCGACGGCCCGTTTGCTGGGCAGTACCTCGCAGGGCGCCTTGCGCGTGCGAACCTATACCACCTTCGCTGCAAAGTGGCTAATTCCGCGGCTGCACGATTTTCGTCGACAGCATCCTAGCATCGAGGTGCGCATAGACAACGCCACGCCCGATGTGGACTTTGACCGTGATCCCGCGGATCTGGCTATCCAATTTGGTGACGGACGCTGGCCACGAGTAAACAGCGACTTTCTTTTTCCCGACGAGATCGAGCCGGTGTGCACGCCGGATTACCTGAAGGGGCATCGTGGACCGCGGGGGAAGCTGGAATCGCTACTGCACCACCGCCTGCTGGTTTCCCACTATCGCCGCAACGACTGGGACGACTGGTTGATATTTGCCGGGATGGCCRAAGCCGCGACAGGCACCGAGCGAATGAGCTTCKGCAGTTCGGTTCTTACCTGGCAGGCGACGCTTGACGGGTTGGGCATTGCCATCGGCCAGATTGCCATGCTGAAAGCCGAGATTGAGGCAGGGCGGCTGGTACGTCCMTTCGCGCTGCCCTACCGCGGTGAGAAGGCCTACTACCTGGTACGCCCGAAGGTGCAGCGTGAGGCCAGAAAGATCGCTGTGTTTCGCGACTGGCTTCTTGAAACGGTCGCGATGGAGGCCGGCCGGGCGAACGACCGGTGAGCCCTCGACGCATGGCGCCATGGGCGACACAGGTTAGCTGACATTACATTTTGTTCTGGCTGGGTGCCAAACGCGAAGTTCACAACGCTGCTCCGATGGACGATCCTGACAACAGTCAACAGTCCAGATAAGCGAGGCAGACATGAACTTTGAACTCAGCGAAGAGCACCAGGCGTTTGCGGAATCGGTGCGGCGTTTCGCCCAGGACAAGCTAGCCCCCGGTGCACTCGAACGTGCCCATTCCGCCCAATATCCCTGGGATGCCGCACAAATGCTGGCAGAACAGGGCTTGCTTGGCATCGCGTTCCCTGAGGAAGATGGCGGACAAGGCGGCACCTTGATGCACGCCGTGATCGCGATCCAGGAAGTGGCCCTGGTGTGTCCCAAGAGCGCGGATATCGTGCAGGCGGGCAACTTCGGTCCAATCCGCACCTTCGTGGAGTACGCAACGGCGGAGCAGAAGGCGCGTTTCCTGCCTGACCTGCTGGCAGGGAAAAAGCTCATTGCGCTCGGCATGACCGAACCGGAAGCCGGCTCGGCCGTCACGGAACTGAAGACCTCGGCAAGGCGTGACGGCGATCACTATGTGATCAACGGCAGCAAKATCTTCTCGACGCACAGTCMCGAGGCAGAGTTGTTCCTGATCTACGTGCGCTTTGGTCCGGGCGTCGGCGGGATTGGCTCGGTGCTGGTGGAGCGCGGCGCGCCGGGCTTTCAGGTGGGTGAGCCGTCGAAATTCATGAGCGGCGAAGCGTGGTGCCAGCTCTATTTCGAGGACTGCCGCATTCCGGCCAACAACCTCTTGCTTGGTGAAGGCGGCTTCAAGCGACAGATTTCCGGCTTCAACGTTGAACGTCTCGGCAATTCGTCGCGATCGCTGGCGCTGGGCCGCCACTGCTTCAACGTCGCCCGGGAGCACGCCAGGATTCGCAAGCAATTTGGTCGCGAACTGTGCGAATTCCAGGGGATMCAGTGGAAGTTTGCCGAAATGGCATTGAAGCTGGAATCCGCGCAACTGCTGCTGTACCGCGCCGCCATGGAGGGTGAGCATGGCCTGCCTTCGGCGCATAGCACGGCCATGGCGAAACTGGCTTGCAACCAGGCCGGATGGGATGTCGCCAACGAAGCGCTGCAAGTAATGGGTGGTATGGGCTACAGCCAGGAGTCGATTGTCGAATACTGCCTGCGCCGGATCCGCGGCTGGATGATCGCCGGCGGCTCGATTGAAATGCTGAAGAACCGGATTGCCGAAGGCGTGTTCGAGCGTTCGTTCTCGCAGCGCCCCCCCAAGGCTGGCTGACGCGCCCGCACCCCATAATCAAAATCGAACCGGAGACAACCATGTTTGCAAGACTAAGCCGCGCCCCAGCGCTCTCGCTGGCTTCGCTGGTGCTGGCACTGGGAAGCGGCGGCGCCAGCGCGGACCCCGCATCTGAGTATCCGAACCGGCCTGTGCGCGTGGTCGTTGGCTATCAGGCAGGCGGCCCTACCGATGTGGTTGCGAGGCTGCTGGCCAAGCAATTGCAGACTACGTTCGGGCAGCCGTTCGTGGTGGAGAACAAGCCCGGCGCCGGCTCCAATATCGCCTCAGACCAGGTCGCCGGCGCCAAGGCCGACGGCTATACGCTGCTGTTTGCTGCAGCGCCGATCGCCTCGAACGGATTCGTCTACAAGAATCTGAAGTGGGACGTCCGCAAGAGCTTTGAGCCGATCTCGCAGGTCATGTCGGCACCTGCGATCCTGGCAGTGAGCCCGACCTTGCCTGTGCATACGGTTGCGGAACTGATCGCGCTCGCCAAGAAGCAACCGGGGAAGCTGTCGTTTGCCTCGACCGGGACTKGCGGCACCCAGCACCTGGCCGGGGAAATGCTAAAACAACACGCCGGCATCAACATGATCCATGTCCCCTACAAGGGCGCGTCGGGCGTGATTACCGACCTGATCGCAGGCAATGTTTCCATGGCATTCATGACCTCGGTCTCCGCGATGCCGTATCTCAAGGCCGGGCAATTCCGTCCCATCGCGGTGACGGCGCCGAAGCGGCTGGCGCTGCTGCCCAACGTGCCAACCATGGCGGAAGCCGGTGTGCCCGGACTCGAAGTGGATTCCTGGAGCGGCCTGTTCGCCCCGGCTGGTACGCCGCGACCTATCGTCGAGAAGCTGCAGCAGGCTGTCATCAAGGCGGTCGGGACCACGGAAATGCGGGACAACCTGCAGCCGCAAGGGGCTGTGCTGGTGGGCAATACATCGAGTGAGTTCAAGGCCTATATCGACAAGGATGTCGAGCACATGGCCAAGACCTTCAAGACAGTGAAAGTAACGTTGGACTAAACATGAATACCGCTTCGAACCAACCTGATCATGCACTCGCCCAAGCTCTGCTGGCCCCCCGCAGCGTCGCACTGTTCGGTGCCTCGGACGATGCTGCGAAGACTGCAGGGCGGCCCCTGAAGTTCTTGCGTGCCGCGGGATACGCAGGGAAGGTCTACCCGGTCAATCCGAACCGGCAGACTGTCCAGGGCGAGACCGCATATCAGAGCCTGGCCGCGCTGCCGGAGGTTCCGGAGCATGTCTTTATCCTGACGCCGACCGACACGGTGCTGGATGCGGTGCGCGAATGCGCGCGTCTTGGCGTCAAGGTCGTCACCATCCTGGCGAGCGGGTTCTCGGAATCCGGGCCGGATGGCGCCGCACGGGAGGAAGCGCTGCGCGAACTGAGCCGCGCCACCGGGGTCCGCGTGCTGGGGCCAAGCAGTCTTGGCGTAATCAATCCGGAGGCGGGGCTCGTGCTCACCGCGAATGCCGCGTTTGCCGAGCCGGAGCTGCCGCGCGGGAAGGTCTTCGTGGCATCCCACAGCGGCAGCATGATTGGCGCGCTGGTCTCACGGGGCAAGGCACGTGGCGTGGGCTTCGCCGGCCTGGTATCGGTTGGCGGCGAGGCTGATCTCTGTGTCGGCGAGATCTGTGCCGCAACCCTGGACGATCCGGGTATCGAAGGCTATTTGCTGTTCCTGGAAAGCCTGCGCCACGGTGACAAATTGCGAGCCTTTGCGCTGGAGGCGGCCAAACGGGGCAAGCCKGTGATTGCCTACAAGCTGGGGCGCTCAGCTGCAGCCGCTGAAATKGCTGCCACCCACACCGGCGCGCTGGCGGGCGAAGACGACATTGCCGATGCCTTCCTGAAGGATCTGGGCATTGCCCGCGTTGGCGTTATCGAAGCGCTGCTTGAAGCGTTCCCGCTGGCCAGGCGCATTCCGCTTGAAGCCGAGGGTGCCCCGCGGCGGCGCGTCGGGGTCGTCACCACGACGGGCGGCGGCGCAGCCATGGTGGTCGACCAACTTGGCATCCGCGACGTGGTGGTAGAGCCGGCATCGCCGGCCACGCTGGCCAGGCTCGAAGCAGCCGGAATCGCTGTCTCCGCCGGCCGCGTGCTGGATCTGACCCTGGMCGGCACGAACTATGGCGTCATGAAAGGTGCCMTCGACATTATGTTTGACGCCCCCGAGTTTGACGTGGTGCTGGCGGTGGTGGGCTCCTCTGCTCGCTTCCAGCCCCAGCTCGCAGTMAAGCCGATCACCGACAGCGCGGCGAGCCGCAAGCCGCTCGCGGCAATGCTGGTGCCGGACGCGCCCGAAGCGCTTGCGTCGCTGACCAAGGCAGGCGTGCCGTGCTTCCGGTCGCCGGAGGCCTGCGCGGATGCAATTGCGTCCGTGCTTGCCCGCAGGTTACCGGGGGTGCAGCCCACGGCTGGCGTTGCGCCAGCGGTATCGGCAACGCCGCTGAACGAGGCGCAGGCATACGGCATCCTGGACGAGGTCGGTGTGCCGCATGCACCTGCAGTCACGCTGCCGTTGGCCGGGCCGGCAGGCCGGCTTCCGTTCGATTTCCCGRTCGTAGCGAAGGTATGCTCGGAAGAGATTCCGCACAAGACCGAAGTCGGCGGCGTGGTGCTCGGTATTCAGGACCACGCCCAGCTTGACGCGGCACTGGCGACGCTGCGACAGAACCTGGCGGAGCGCGCGCCGGGCAAGCGCTGCGATGAAGTCCTGGTGCAGCCGATGAGCAAGGGTCTGACGGAAGTGCTCGTAGGCTACCGCGTCGATGCMGAAGCGGGTCMGATCGTKATGCTGGCGGCCGGTGGCATCTGGGCCGAAGTCGCGCGTGACCGCAGTATCCGGCTCGCGCCGGTCAGCGTCGAGGTAGCGCGTGAAATGATTACCGAGGTGAAGGCGCTGAAAACAGTCTCGGGTTTGCGGGGTAAACAGCGGGGGGACCTGGAAGCCCTCGCCAGGGCCGTTTCCGCACTCTCGCAGCTCGCAGTGAAGCCGGACCTGCGGATTGCCGAGGCGGAAGTGAATCCGCTCATGGTGTTCCCGGAAGGCCACGGGGTACTGGCGGTAGATGCACTGGTGCTGAAGTGGTGACAAGGGCATCGCCCGCTTGCAACAGGCCAGGGACCGATGACCTGCTCAGCCGGCTCGATGCCATGGCCGTGGTTCACCGGGTCCAGTGCGGCGGCGCGCAGGTCGTGTGGCGGCAGTTCGGGCAAGGTTCGCCGCTGGTGCTGATCCATGGCGGGCATGGTAGCTGGATGCACTGGATCAGGAATATCGAGGCGCTAGGCAGGGAGCATACGCTGTGGCTGCCCGACCTACCCGGCTTTGGCGACTCCGGCACCCTCGACGGCGATCCGCACGCCACCGACCGCCTTGCGCGGCTGGTCGGCACAGTGGCAGGCAGCCTCGACGATTTACTGGGTCGCACCAGCAGGTTCGGGCTTGCAGGCTTTTCCTTTGGCGGGGTCGTTGCGGCTCACATGGCGGCAAGCATGCCCAATGTCGAGCGGCTGGMATTGCTGGGCTCCGCCGGCMATGGCGGCCCCCGGCGCCAGGGGGCGGAAATGGTCAACTGGCGCACGGACGACCGCGGCCAGATGCTCGCTGCGCTCAGGCACAACCTGGGCGCGCTCATGCTGCACGACCAGGGCAGCATCGACGCACTTGCCATGGATCTGCATGAGCGCATGTGCAAGGCCACCCGGTTCCATAGCAAGGCGCTTTCCAGAAAGCCGCTGCTGCGCGATGCGCTATCGAGTTTCAGTGGCCCGACGCTACTGATGTGGGGCGAGCACGATGTCACTGCGCAGGCGGTCGAGGCCGCACAGCAACTCGCCAGCGGAGTATCGCATCGCGACTGGTGCGTGGTACCCGGAGCGGGGCATTGGGTCCAGTATGAACGCCCGCTCGAAGTCAACCAGCTATTGTCGCGATGGTTTTCGCGCGCCTGAAGCAGCGGTCGGGACGGGCGGCGTGGGGCGCCAGGATTCATGAATAGAATTCACGACAACTTGCCGATATTCCCGGCTAGTTCCAACTCTCCTGCCACGGTAACCTTCGTGGATCAATGCCGGTCGCTTCCGTAGCGCAGTCTGATGGCGAGCATGACTCGCGCCGGCACACCAGGAGTAATGATGATCAAAGTGACACCGATCGGCTCACAACCATCAAAGGACGGGCCGGAGGAATTCTTTACCGGTAGCGTACGAATCGATTCCCTTTTTCAGGCGGAAGCGCCGGCGCGCGTCGGCGGTGCGACAGTGATCTTCGGGCCGGGAGCACGCACTGCATGGCATAGCCATCCACTCGGCCAGACGCTGCTTGTCACGGCAGGCACGGGCCTCGTGCAGCAATGGGGCGCGCCGGTCCAGACGATCCGCTCCKGGGATCTGGTCTGGATCCCTCCATCCACCAAGCATTGGCACGGCGCGACGGCGGCCACGAGCATGACGCACATCGCCATCGCGGAGTCTCTCGATGGCAAGGTAGTGGACTGGATGGAACAAGTTTGCGCCGAGCAGTACGAGGGGAGCGCCTGACAGGGGACCGCTCGATAGCATGTCGAGTGGGTGACATCACATCAACGAGGAACATAGCTATGCTTGGCACCGTTCTCTATGGCCCGCGCGACGTGCGCTACGAAGAGCGCCCGGAGCCGCGGATTCTGAAACCAACCGACGCCGTCATCCGCCTGTCGGCGAGCTGCATCTGCGGTTCTGATCTTTGGCCGTATCGCGGGCTCAACGAGGTCACGGAACCGCAGGCGATGGGGCACGAGTATTGCGGCATCGTCGAGGAGGTCGGCAGCGAGGTCACGTCGGTGCGTCCGGGTCAGTTTGTGGTCGGTTCGTTCTGCCTTTCCGACAACACATGCCCACATTGCCGCTTCGGATATCAGTCCTCATGCCAGCAGCGCKAATTCATGAGCGGTGCGCAGGCGCCGCGCGCGCGCGTGCCGCTGGCCGATGGCACGCTGATCGCGACGGCGGAGCTGCCGCCCGAGGATCTGATACCGAGCCTGCTAGCGGTGTCGGATGTGCTGGGAACCGGTTGGTATGCGGCGGACGCGGCAAACGTGCGGCCGGGCTCTACGGTAGTCGTGGTTGGCGACGGTGCCGTTGGGCTGATGGGCGTGCTGGCCGCCAGGCAGATGGGCGCCGGGCGCATCATTGCGATGAGCCGCCACAAGACGCGCCAGGACCTTGCGCTGGAGTTCGGTGCGACCGACATCATCACGGAACGCGGCGATGCCGGTGTGCAGCGGATCAAGGAAATGACTCATGGTATCGGGGCGGATTCAGTCCTGGAATGCGTCGGGACGCGCGAAGCGATGATGCAAGCCATCGATGCCACACGGCCGGGCGGATCGGTTGGCTATGTCGGGGTGCCGCATGGCGTCGAGCTGGAAGGCCAGCGGCTGTTCTTCACCCAGACGCGGCTGCATGGCGGTCCCGCCCCGGTGCGGCGCTATCTGCCAGACCTCATCGATCTCGTGCTCCAGCGCAAGATCGAGCCGGGCAAGGTGTTCGACTTGAAGCTGCCGCTCGCCGAGGTGGCCGAGGGCTACAAGGCGATGGACGAGCGCCGGGCGATCAAGGTGCTGCTGCAGCCCTGACTGTGCCACCACTGCATCGGCTTGGATGTGAGACAACTAGCCGATAGAATCCACACATCTTCTTGAGCTGGATTCGTGAATGCCACGCGAAAACTTCAATGATCTGCTGGCCTTCATTGCTGTCGCAAGGGAGCACAGCTTCACGCGCGCCGCGGGGCAGCTGGGCGTCTCGCAGTCGGCGCTCAGCCATTCGATCCGGTCTCTGGAATCCCGCCTTGGCGTGCGTTTGCTGACACGTACGACGCGCAGCGTGTCGACCACGGCGCCGGGCGAACGCTTGCTTCAGTCCGTTGCGCCGCAGTTTGAAGAGATCGAGGCGGAGTTATCGAACGTGGGTGAGTTGCGCGACAAGCCCGCCGGAACGCTGCGCATCACCGCGACCGAGCATGCGGCCAATACGGTGTTGTGGCCAAGACTGGTGGACGTGCTGCCGCGGTATCCGGACATCCGTATCGAGGTCTGCATTGACTACGGGCTGACCGACATTGTGGCGAACCGGTTCGATGCAGGGATTCGGCCGGGCGACCAAGTGGCCAAGGACATGACCGCCGTACGCATCGGCCCGGATATGCCAATGGCGGTGGTCGCCACCCCAGGATACTTTGCGACGCGGCCGCAACCTGCGGCTCCACAGGAGCTGACCGGGCATTGCTGTATCAACCTGCGCTTGCCGACGCAAGGTGGCCTGTATGCGTGGGAATTCAAGAAGGGGAGGCGTTCATTGCAGGTGCGGGTGAATGGCCAGCTCGTGCTCGACAATGTCGCGCAGATCGTTGCGACATGTCTGGCCGGATTCGGGATCGGCTATGTGCCACTGAGCGCCGTGGATACGGCCATTGCGCAGGGCCAGCTGGTGCGGGTGCTGGCAGACTGGTCGCCGGTCTTTCCGGGCTATCACCTTTACTACCCCAATAGCCGACACTCGTCGCGCGCGCTTGCCGTGCTGGTGGAGGCGCTGCGCGAGAACGTGTGAACGGTCGACGGGCGCATCGGCCGTCGATTGCTGGAATCGCCGCGCCAGATCGCCGAACTCGATGTGGTCTTGCGCAACGATGCCGTCCTTGCCGGCCAACGATGCCAGGGAGCGGCTGCGGCCGTTCGCCCGGATGGTTCCGTTGGCAAAACTGGCRTCGGAGACGTTCATGCCGGCCCGTCAATGACTATGTCGGGCACGACGCCCCCGCCCTTTGCGCGGCGAGGTGCCGCGAGAGCAGTGACGTAGCCAGGCTGCCGATGCCGGCCGCACCCATGATCCATGCCATGGTCCAGGGGGTGCCGTCCGAAAACCAGCCAACCATGGCGGCACTCAGGATGCCGCTGCCGTAGTGCATGGCGCCGACTACCGACGATGCCGAGCCAGCCTTGTGCGGAAACGCGGCAAGCGCGCCGGCCACCGAGTTGGCGACGATAAAGCCGTTCATGGACATGTACACGAAGATAGGCAGGACCAGGCCGGTCAGACCGCCCCAGCCGAAGCGGGCGTCCAGCGCAAGGACCACACCCGAAATCGCCAGGACCCAGGTGCCCAGGTGAAAGAGGCGCTCGCTTCCAAGTGTCTTCAGCAGGCGTGCGTTGACAAAATTGGCCGCCATCATCCCAATGATGTTCACGCCGAACAGCAGGCCGTAAGCCCGAKGGGTGACATGGTAATAGTCGATGTAGGCAAACGGCGTCGCGACAATAAACGTATAGGCCCCGGCATAGAAGAATCCGCCCGAGAAGGCATAGCCGATCAGCCGCGGGTCGCTGACGAGCGCGAGGTAGTCCCGCACGACATGGCGCATCGGCGTGGTCGTCCGGCGGGCGGGCGGCAGCGTTTCCGGCAATGCCCGCAATGCAAACATCGTCAGCAGGCCCACGATGGCAAGGCTCCAGAAGATGCCTTGCCAGGACCACCACGCCAGGATCTGGCTACCGAGCAAGGGGCCCAGCAGCGGCGCCACGCCCATGATCAGGATCAGCGTCGACAGGACGCGCGCCGCATCGTCGCGCGCGTACAGATCGCGGACCATGGCACGTGACAGCACCGGCCCGACACAGGCGCCGAGGGCCTGGACCACCCGCCATCCCATCATCTGCCAAACGCTCGTTGACATTGCGCATCCGGCCGAACCAATAGTGAACAGGACCAGGCCGAGTGCAATGGGCAGTCGCCTGCCATGACGGTCTCCGACGGGGCCCCAGATCAGTTGGCCAATGCTGAACCCGATCAGGAATGCGGAGAACGTCAGTTGGAGGCTGGCCGGGTTCGCATGCATCATCCGGCTGATGGTCGGCAGCGCGGGCAGGTACATGTCCGTCGAGATAGATGCGAACGACATCAGCGCGCTGAGGATCAGCATCAGCCGCAGCGTTGCCTCKGGCTGTGCGGCGTGGGTCGGGGCGGTCGGTGACTGGGGCGGGATCATGCGTTCTGAAAGCAGGGGCGGGTTTGCCCCCAAACTGGGCGTTTTTGGTTACCCCAATGCTACGGACTGCCGAGCCGCAGATTAAGACAGCAACGGCGCATGTGATCTTGAGCCAGATTCATGAATGGCGTCCAGTTTGGCCGCCCCCGGACGCCATCACCGAACGGAATCAGCGCCGATGCCGCAACGCCTCGACCACGATGGCGAGTGCGCGGGACGATTGCCGGCGGCTGGGATAGTAGAGGTAGTAGCCGGGATAAGGCTGGCACCAGTMGTCGAGMACGCGGATCAGGCTGCCGTTGGCGATATGCTCCAGCGCCATGCCTTCAGGCACATAGCCCAGGCCTTGCCCGGCCAGCGCCGCGCGCAACATTGGCGAACTGCTATTGAAGGTCCAGCGCCCGTTCACGCGCGCCTTGAGACTGTGCTTGCCCTTGGCAAATTCCCACTGCAGCAGGCTACCGTAGGTTGGCAGCCGGAGATTGATGCAGTCGTGTGCGGACAGATCCTGTGGATGCTTCGGCTGCTTGCGTCCGGAAAAATAGGCCGGGGAGCCGACCACGGCCATGCGCTGGTCTGGGCCGATACGCACGGCAATCATGTCCTTCGCCACCTGATCGCCAATGCGAACGCCTGCATCGTAGCGCTGCGACACGATGTCCGCCAGCGAGTAATCGACCGTAATCTCGACGTGGATGTCGGGATAGTCCTTCAGGCCCTCCAACAGCTTTGGCCACAACACGCTGTTGGCGGCGTGTTCGGCCGAATTGATCCGGATCGTGCCGGCCGGCTTGTCCCGGAACTCGCCAATCGCGGACAACTCGGCGTCGATGTTGTCGAACCGTGGCGCGACGCTGGCGAACAAGCGCGCGCCGGCTTCGGTGGTCGAGACATTGCGCGTCGTGCTGACCAGCAGCTTGACRCCAAGCCGGGCTTCGAGTCCCCGCACTGCATGGCTCAACGCGGACGGTGTCACGTCCAGCTTCGCCGCCGCGCGCGTAAAGCTGCCCTCGCGCGCAACATGGACGAAAGCGAGCAAATCATTGATGTCTTCTCTTGCCATGCGGGCCTTTGGCTCAGGTTCGTATCCGTGCGTATGGTATCCGGCAGTTCCCGATCTGGTCCTACAAAAGTAGTCCCGACGCCAAGCGGCTGGCCGGGTTGGCAGACAGTGGTGCAATACCCTCGCTGTCTTGCGTGGGCGATGCCTCGTAGCACCCTTTCACGAATTTTGTCCCATACATCACCTTGGCGCGTTGCGAGCGTCGACCCGCAGTATGAGTGCCTGCGCATTCAGTGCCTTTTCTCAATGGCTGTGGCTGTGCCACATTGCTACCGGACACAATCGGACCGCTGTGCCTTCCGCCTCGCTCGCGGTAGATCGGCGGCCCCGCAATTGATTCCTGTTGAGAAACCGTGTTTTTCCATCGCCGCCGAGCATGACGACGCATGCGTGGGCTCCGCGGGATATCATGGTCGAAGGCCGTCGCTTCAGGAGAACCGCTCACGAAGCCGCGGGCGGATGAATCCAGGCCGGAAGCTGCTGCACTAATTGCTTGGCCGCCGCGCGCACTTCTGCCACGGCTTGCTCGATGATGGGCGACAAGGATGAGCCCTTGCGCCTGACGATGCCGACGGATCGGATCGGGCCATCCTCGATCTGGCAGAGGCGCATGCCCCGCAAATCCAGCAACGGCATGATGCCCAGGTAGGGTTGGATCGCGATTCCCACCTCTTGGCGCACGAACCCCGCTGCGGTGGCCACCTGGTCAAACGAGAGCTTCGGCCGGAAGACGATGCCTCGCTGCAGGAAGGCCGCGTTCACGTACTCCTTGGCGGTGCTTGCGTCGGTGCCGCTGATGAGCGGCAGTTCGGGAAGCTCTTCCATGCGCATGACTGGCCGCACCATCTTTTTCCATGCTGCTGGTGCCAGAAGGGCAAAACGGTCGCGCATGATTTCCTCGTACTCCAGTTCGGGGTGCGAGGGGGCGGCGGAGGCCAGGGCGAAATCCACCTGGTAGTTGATCAGGCGCTGGATCGTGGAGGCGTTGGTGCCGTCGTAGATGGTGAAGCGTGTCCCGGCGAAGCGGCTCTCCAGTTTGGCGCACACGCCCGGAAGCACGGTGTTCGCCAGCGATGAGATAGCGGCGATGGCCATATGGTGGGCCTCCAGGTCGGTCAGGCTCTGCAGGCGTTGAAGGCCGCTGTCGAATTCGCCTACGACGCGCCTTGCCAGCGAGGTCATGCGCTCGCCGACCGGCGTCAGGCGCACCGAGCGCGTCGAGCGCTCGAACAGAACGACGCCCAGCGCATCCTCCAGGTCCTTCACGGCCTTGCGCAGCGATGGTTGCGTCACGAAGAACTGCTCGGCCGTGCGGCTGAAGTTGAGCGACTTGGCAAGGGCCAGGAAGATCCGGAGTTGGCGGGGTGTCACATTCACTCTGTMATCCTTTCGTCGTGCGGATTCGATGGCTTCACGGCGCAGCGAGTAGGCGGGATGGCGCTMTAGTACAACATCCCGTAAATAGATTTAATAATTATCAGGCTGTAGGTACGGCTCCAGGAGCGTGACGACCACCTGGGCCATCTCGTMGAGCGAGCCTGCGCCTGGCAACGGCTCCCAACGCCCACTATGGTTGCGAAAGGCGGCGCCA
>NZ_JBFTLQ010000059.1:0-50100 GCF_056396525.1 Cupriavidus sp. 05T41 | reverse complement strand
TGTTGGCGCCGCCGTATTCCTCGGCCACCGTGATGCCCAGCACGCCCAGGTCGCCCATCTTCTTCCAGGCGTCCATCGGGAACTGGTCGGTGCGGTCGATCTMGGCGGCGCGCGGGGCCAGTTCGGCCTGCGCCCAGTTGCGCACGCTCGCGCGCAGCATGTCGATGTCTTCGCCGAGGCGGAAATTCAGGCCGGGCAACTCAGTCATGGCGGTCTCCTTGTCGTTATCCGTGCGATCCGTTGTGTCTTGATCTCATACGTGGCCGAGCGTGCGAACGACGCACAGCGTCATCAGCATGGTGGCCACCTGCTTGCGCACGCCGCCCTTCTCGCAGAAGACTTCGCCCTGCGCCACGATCAGGGTGCGGCCCGGCTTGAGCACGCGGCCCACGGCGATCAGGCGCTCGCCCTGCGCGGGCGACAGCAGGTTGATCTTGTACTCGGCGGTGAGGCCGGCCTCGCCGTCGGCCACCATCGACAAGGCCGCGTAGCCGCAGGCACTGTCGGCCAGCGCGCCCACCGCACCGCCATGGAAAAAGCCATGCTGCTGGGTCACGCCCTCGGACCACGGCATGGCGATCTCCACCTCGCCGCGCTCGACCCGCGTCAGCGCCGCGCCGAACGCGGTCATCAGGCCCTGGCGCGAGAAGCTGGTGGCGATGGCGTCCATGCGGGCGGCGCCGAGCGTTGTTTCCGAAGCGTGATCGATGGTGGGGTCGGAGGCTGCGGGCATGGATTCTCCTCTGTTTTKCCGGGGCATTGCCGGTGCCGGGCGGGTTGCGAAGCTATTTTATTTACGTTTACGTAAACGTCAACTAAATCCGGCGGCAGCGCCGCGAAAACAGCGCATCAGGCACTTTTCACACCGATTGCTGCGTCGTCCGCACCGGACTGKGCGGCGAGCAAGGCGCGGCATTGCTGCTCGTGCTGGTCGATCTCGGCCAGCTGGGCCTGCAGGTCTTCGAGCTGGCGCTCCAGCGTGCCGCGGTGCAGGGCCAGGGAATGCAGGAAGCGCTCGAGCTGCGGCGCGGTGTCGCGCGGCGATTCGTACAGATCGAGGATCTCCCGGATCTCGTTGAGCGTCAGGCCGAGGCGCTTGCCGCGCAGCGTGAGCTTGAGGCGGGTKCGCTCGCGGCCGTTGTAGACACGCTTGCGCCCGCCCGGCCCTTCGCGCTCGGGCGAGAGCAGCCCCTGGTCCTCGTAGAAGCGGATGGCGCGGGGCGTCACATCGAACTCGCGGGCAAGATCGGTGATGGTGTAGGTCGGCGTGGCTGGCGAAGCTGGCATGGGGGCCCGGTAAAAAGTGAACGATCGTTCGGTGCAGAATGAAGTTTTCGCTTAAGATGGCAGAAGCCCGTTTTKGTTGACGTTAACGTTAGCGTMAATCAAATCGGCTGGCAACCATGCCGTGCGGCCGACCTMCGCGGCTGCCGGCACGACGACAAGAAAGCCCGCCTGCGCGCCGCGCCGCGCGCACAGGGCTTCGGACCAGAGAGACTCCCATGAACGCACTCGAACACCAGCTCCAATACCCGTTTGGCGAAGCCATGCCCACTGCCGGCTCCCGCATGGAAGTCGCGCCCGGCGTGTTCTGGCTGCGCATGCCGCTGCCTTTTGCCCTGGACCATATCAACCTGTGGCTGCTGCGCGACCGGCTCGACGGCCGCGAGGGCTGGACGGTGATCGACTGCGGCATCACCAACGACACCATCAAGGCGCACTGGGAAACCATATTCGCCAACGAACTCGAGGGCCTGCCCGTGCTGCGCGTGCTGGCGACGCACTGCCACCCGGACCACATCGGCCTGGCCCACTGGCTGTGCAAGCGCTGGGACGTGCGGCTGTGGATGAGCCTGGGCGACTACATGAACGCGCGCGTGATGGGCAGCGGCACCGGCGCCGGCTCCAACGCCGGCGGCGACTTCGCCGCCAGCCATTTCGCCCGCCACGGCCTGACCGACCCCGACAGCCTGGAGAAGCTGCGCGCGCGCAAGAGCTACTACCCGTCGCTGGTGCCGGACCTGCCCACCCAGTACCGCCGCCTGATGGAAGGCGACACCGTGCATATCGGCACCGACGCGGCGCGCTCCGGCTGGCGCGTGATCACCGGCTTCGGGCACGCGCCCGAACACGTGGCGCTCTACAACGCCGCCAGCAACGTGCTGATTTCCGGCGACATCGTGCTGCCGCGCATTTCCACCAATGTCAGCGTGTTCGACATGGAACCGGAAGCCAACCCGCTCAAGCTGTATCTGGATTCGCTCGGCAAGTACGAGCCGCTGCCCGAAGACGTGCTGATCCTGCCTTCGCACGGCAAGCCGTTCCGCAACCTGCACACCCGTATCCGGCAACTGCGCGAGCACCACGTGGACCGCCTGGCCGAAACGCGCGCGGCGTGCGCGCAGAAGGCATGCAACGCGCATGACATCGTCGGCGTKATCTTCAACCGGCAGTTCGATATCCACCAGATGACCTTCGCCATGGGCGAGGCGCTGGCGCACCTGCACCTGCTGTGGCATGCCGGGGAGGTGCGCAGGGAAACCGGCGACGACGGCGTGGTGCGCTTCAGGGCCTGACGCCATGCCGCCGGGCCMGGCCGGGCGGGCGCGCTAGCGCTGCCCGGCCAGCTCCGTCAGATAGCGCACGCCGTCCACGGCCCGGCTGCCGTACCAGGACACCATCTCGCCATCCACCAGCAGGACCTCCTTGCCGAGCTGGCGCTCCAGCGCATCGACATGCGCCTCGGTGAAGCGATAGGGCTCGGTGGACAACAGCACCAGGTCGGTCTCGCGCACCAGCGCGTCGCTCCAGCGGAAGCTCGGATAGCGCGTCCCGGGCGCATTGGGCCGGCTGCAGTCGCCATCMACGCAGGCTTCCGGCAGCGTGTCGGCCGCAGGCCAGGTCTGCCAGTTGACCAGCGCCAGCATCCTGCTGATATAGGTATCGCGCGACACCGTCATCCAGGGGTCCTGCCAGATCGCGTAGAGCACCCGGCGCGCGGGCCATTGCCTGGCCTGCACCTGCGCCAGCACCGACCGCAGCGCGCCGCACAGTGCTTCGGCTTCGGCGGCGCGGCCGAAGATGCCGCCCAGCAGCCGGTACAGCGCGAGGTTGTMCTCGGGCGCGCACGGGTGGGTGACGATCACGCCGGGCACGAAGGCGCGGATCTCGTCGACCGTCTCGCGGCGGTTCTCGTCGATATTGACGATGACGTGGGTGGGCGCCAGCGCACGCAGGCGCTCGAGCCTGACGTCCTTGGTGCCGCCCACCTTGGCGACGGCGCGCACGGCCGGCTCCGGGTGGATGCAGAAGCCGGTGCGCGCCACCATCTGCGGCCCGAGCCCGAGCGCGAACAGCAGTTCGGTCACCGACGGCACCAGCGAGGCGATGCSGGCCTCGCCGCCGGCCGCGCCGTGCCATGCGCCGGCGGCGTCCTGCCAGGCGATGGCTGGGGTCACGGCTGGCGGCCCTGCCCGCGCGGCTTGCGCGGCGCGCGGGCGAACAGCGCGTCGTACAGCCAGCGCGGCATCAGGTGCAGGATGGAGGCGACCACGCCCATCTGCCACGGCACCACGGCGAAGCGCCGGCCCGCGGCGATGGCGCGCACGGCCTTGCGGGCGAAATCGTCGGCATCCATCAGGAAAGGCATGCGATAGGGATTGTGCTCGGTCATCGGCGTGCGGATGTAGCCGGGCGCAATGGTGACCACGCGGATACGCTCGCGGCGCTGTTCCAGGCGCAGGCTCTCCAGCAGCTTGATGACGGCGGACTTGGACGCGCTGTAGGCGCCGCCCCCGGGCAGGCCGCGCACGCCAGCCACGCTGGCGATGCCGACCAGCGTGCCGCGCCAGCCGCCGGCGCCGGGCTCGCGCGCGCGCATGGGCTGCATGAAGGGCTGGAAGGTGGTGAGCACGCCGAACCAGTTGGTGTCCATCACCATGCGGAAGGCTTCGAGATCCTCGCGCTCGCTGGCAACGGTACCCACCGATACGCCGGCGTTGGCGATCACCACGTCAGGGCAGCCGAAATGATCGAGGAAATCCTGCGCGGCCGCCCGCATGGAGGCGGCGTCGCGCACATCCGCGGCATAGACGCGCACCGCATTGGGATTGGGCAGGCTGGCGGCCAGCTCGCGCAGCGCGTCTTCGCGCCGGCCAACCAGCCCGAGGATGGCGCCTTGCGMGGCGTACTCGCGCGCCAGGGCCTGGCMGAGTCCGCTCGACGCGCCGGTGAGGAAGACTTTCAATGCTCGCATCGGGATGGGGAGGGGTCCAGGGAAAACCGCAACATCGTCATGCCGGCAGACCCGCCCCGACGCAGTCCGGACGCCGTTGCGCCAAGCCGGCGCCGGCGCTGCCGGTCGAACGCGCGGCGCGCCGGCCGCCTGGCCCGCGCGCGCCGCAACGGGTATTACAGTTTCTTGTCGCGCACCTGGCCGACCAGGAAGTCCATGGTCTGGATGGCGGCGGCCTTGGTGCCGGCGACGGACGGCGAGGTCACGTACTTGCCCTGCACGACCACGGTCGGCACGCCGTCGATCTTGTAGGCGTCGGCGATCTTGTTGGCGCGCTGCGTGTTGGTGGTCACCGWGAACGAGTTGTAGGCATCGAGGAAGGCCTTGCGGTCGATGCCGTTCTTGGCCATGAAGTCAGCGATCTCGTTCGGGTCGAGCATGCGCTTGCGGTCCACGTGGATGGCGCTGAAGACCTTGCCGTGCATGGCGTCGAGCTTGCCCATGGCTTCCAGCGCGTAGAAGATCTTGGTGTGCGGCAGCAGGTCGTCGCGGAAGGCGACCGGCACGCGCTTGAACACCACGTCCTTGCCCTGCTTGCTCACCCATGCCTCGAGCTCGGGTTCGAAGTCGAAGCAGTGCGGGCAGCCGTACCAGAAGAATTCGGTGACTTCGATCTTGCCCTGAGTGACGGGCTGCGGTGCCTTCAKGACCTGGTATTCCTTGCCCGCGGTGGGTGCGGCCGCCTGCGCGGGCGCGTTCATCAGGAAACCGGTCACGGCGACCAGCGTGGCGAACAAGGTGGCGAGTTTCTTCATATGACGCGACTTTCGAGGATGKGCGATGAGCGTATGACAGCGGCGGGGCGTTCCGGTTCAGCGGACGCCCCGGGTTGTATTACTGCTTGGTAAAGCGGATGACCGACGCTTCGAAACCCGACGATTGCAGGCGGTCGCGCGAACGGTTCATGTCTTCGATCTTGTTGAACGGCCCCAGGCGCACGCGATACAGCTTCACGCCGTTGACATCGCGCTCGGTGACCTTGGCTTCGAAGCCCTGCATGGCCAGGTTGGCCTTCTGGCGGTCGGCGTCGTCCTGCGAGCGGAAGGCACCCACCTGCAGCAGGTAGCCCACCTTGTTGGCATCGGCCTGCGCGATCTCGGCGATGGGATCGGCGACCGGCTTCTCGGCGGGTTTTTCCGCCGGTTTGTCGACGGGCTTCTGCGCAACCTTGTCGGCCGGCTTCTCGGCGGGCCTTTCAGCCGGCTTGTCGGCGGGCCGCTCGKCGGGCTTGTCGGCCGGACGGGTCGCGACCACGGGCGGCTGCGGGCGCTCGGCCGGCCTGGCCGTGGGCGCCGGCCCGGCGGGCTGCTCGGGTTCGGCGGCGGGGCCKACCGGCTTGGCCGGCGTCTTGCTCCACAGCGGCTTGTTGGGATCGCTCGGCGCGTCCTGCGCCGGCGTGGGCAGGCTGCTGACGACATTGCCGGGGTCGGCMGGCTTCTGTCCGTTCTTCTGCTGGAATGGCGCGGGGGAGCGGGTGATGTACAAGGCGACCACCACCGCGATCGCCAGGCCGATGATCAGGCCCAGCACCAGTCCCAGGAACGTACCTCCGCGCTGCGGCGCGCGGCTGGCATTGCGCGGGGCGCGCTTGCGTTGCTGTTGCATGAATTCCTCTAGCGTGATGGCGCGATTATAGAGCCTGCGCCGGTCCGCGCATCACTGTCTGTGGTCAGGGCGACACGCGTGGCCACGCCGGGCGGTGCCCGGCGCGGCCGCGGTCCGCGTGCGCTTACATGCGCTGCGGCGCGGAGACGCCGATCACCGCCAGACCGTTGCGCAGCACCTGGCGCGTGGCGGCCAGCAGCGCCAGGCGCGCCAGCTTGACCGGTTCGTCATCCACCAGCACGCGGTCAGCGTTATAGAAGGCATGGAAATCCCCGGCCAGGTCGCGCAGGTAGAAGGCGACCGCATGCGGCGCCAGCTCGGTTGCCGCCGCGGCCAGCATGTCAGGGAAGTCGGCCAGGCGCTGCCCCAGGGCGAGCGCCTGCGGGCTTGCGCCGGCGCCCGTCACCGGCGCCAGGTCGGTGCCGGCCAGCGTGGCGAGCTTCGCTTCCCAGTCCGCGCCGCCCCACGATTCGAAGATCGAGCAGATGCGGGCGTGCGCGTACTGCACGTAGTACACCGGGTTCTCGTCGTTTTGCTTGAGCGCGAGGTCGACATYGAACACGAACTCCGTATCCGCCTTGCGCGACAGCAGGAAAAAGCGCACCGCGTMGCGCCCGCGCGTGAAGTGCGACGGCCAGTCGGCCACGCCCGCGTCCAGGCAGCCGCGGATGGTCTCGCCGCCCTCGGCGCCGTTGCTCCACTCGATCAGGTCGCGCACGGTCACGTAGGAGCCGGCGCGCTTGGAGATCTTGACCTCCTCGCCGTTCTTCATCACGGTGACCATCTTGTGCAGCACATAGTCGGGGTAGCCCGCCGGAATGCCGATCTCCAGCCCCTGCAGGCCGGCGCGCACGCGCGCGATGGTGCCGTGGTGGTCGCTGCCCTGCACGTTGATGACCTTGGCGAAGCCGCGATCCCACTTGGTGGTGTGGTACGCCACGTCCGGCACGAAGTAGGTGTAGGTGCCGTCGCCCTTGCGCATGACGCGGTCCTTGTCGTCGCCGTCGTCGGTGGTGCGCAGCCACAGCGCGCCTTCGTTCTCGTAGGTCTTGCCCTTGGCGATCAGCGACTGCACGGCGGCTTCGACCTTGCCGTCGGTGTACAGCGACGATTMCAGGTAGTAGCGGTCGAACTTGACGCCGAAGGCGCGCAGGTCGATGTCCTGCTCGTTGCGCAGGTAGGCCACGGCGAACTTGCGGATCGAGTCGATATCCTCGGCGTTGCCCGATGCCGTCACCTCGTCGCCATCGGACGCGCGCACGCGCTTGCCGGCCAGGAAGTCGGCGGCGATGTCGGCGATGTAGTCGCCGTTGTAGGCCGCTTCGGGCCAGCCGGCGTCGCCCGGCTTGACGCCGCGCGCGCGCGCCTGCACCGAGACCGCCAGGGTCTGGATCTGCACGCCGGCGTCGTTGTAGTAGAACTCGCGGTGCACGTCGAAGCCCTGCCAGTCCAGCAGGTTGGCCAGGGCGTCGCCCAGCGCCGCCTGCCGGCCGTGGCCCACGTGCAGCGGGCCGGTCGGGTTGGCCGAGACGAACTCCACCAGCACCTTGCCGTGCACGCCCTGCTCCTGGGCGCCGTAGCGGTTGCCCTGCTCCAGCACGGCGCGCAGCACGTCGGCCTTGGCCGCCGGTGTCAGGCGCAGGTTGATGAAGCCGGGGCCGGCGATCTCCATGCCGGCCACCAGGTCCGCGGTGCGCGCATCGGCCTTGACGGCATCGACGATCTGCTGGGCCAGCTCGCGCGGGTTGCGCTTGAGCGCGCGGGCAACCTGCATGGCCAGGTTGCAGGCAAGGTCGCCGTGGGCGGCGGACTTGGGGCGCTCGAAGGTCACGGCGGGCAGCGTGGCGTCGGCCGGAGCGAGGGCGCGCACGGCGTCAAGGAACGCAGCGGCGAGATTGGAGGTCTGAACAGGCAGCATGAATGTCGTGGCCCTGGGGCGGTTGTCCGGCGCCGGCGCGGCATGTGGATGCGGCGTCGCGTGGCAGGCAATGAATTGCAGAACGCGGAATTTTATCAGGTGCTATGCTGACATCATGCAGCGAGCCCGAAACCGGCCGTTGCGCGCCCCCGCCCGAATCCMGGACATGCCGCGCGATCTTGTCACTTCGCTGTAGTCAAGKAAAGGAAATATCATGCTGATCACCTTCAAATCCCATGCGGCGCAAGACCTGATCATGATGAGGGATCTGGCTGTCACGCTCCTCGGGATTATCGGCAAGCACCTGGGAGAGCGCGGGGTGATCACCGCCGAAGAAATGCCGCGCGCCATCCACAAGCTCKAAGCCGCCGTGACGGACGCCAAGCGGGTGCACCCGGCCGAATCGTCGGTAACGCCGGGCAAGCAGGACGAAGAGGAGGACGAGCCGCTGCACCTGGGCCAGCGCGCCTATCCTTTCCTCGATATGCTGCGCGCCTCCCAGCGCGAGAACACCGATGTACTCTGGGGCGTCTAGCGCGCCCCGCCCGCCGCGCAAAGCCCGCTGACGCGGGCTTTGTCGCATCTGGCCGCAGCCGACGCGGCCTGCCGCGGCCCAGGCCGGGACGCCGGAGCCCCGCGGGGATGCCCCGCACGTCGGCGGGCCAAAAAAAGAGCCCGGCGAGGATGCCGGGCCTGCCGGATCAGGGAGGGGATCCGCAAGGGGGAGAAATCAGCTTCGGTGCGGACAAGGAAGGCGCCGCCGCCACACGACGTGCTGCATGCGGCACTTTCATCCCGGCGCCGGGTTCAGCCCTTTTCCAGCATGTCCGACAGTTCGTCGGCATGCTCTTCCTCGACGGCGAGGATGTCTTCCAGCATCCGGCGCGTGGTCGGGTCGCGCTCGCCGATGTACTGCACCATTTCCAGGTAGCTCTCGATCGCGATCCGCTCGGCGACGAGGTTCTCCTTGATCATGTCTGTCAGCGACTTGCCTTCGACGTACTCGGAATGGCTGCGCGCCGACAGCGTGTCCGGCGCGAAATCGGGCGCGCCGCCAAGCTGCACGATGCGCGCGGCGATGCGATCCGCGTGGGCCTGCTCTTCATCGGAATGCACCTTGAATTCCGCGGCGACCGGCTCGGCGTGGATGCCCTTGGCCATGAAGTAGTGGCGGCGGTAGCGCAGCACGCAGACCAGCTCGGTGGCCAGCGCTTCGTTGAGCAGCTTGAGCACGGTGGCGCGGTCGGCGTCGTAGTTCTGCGTCACGGCGCCATCCTCGATGTGCTTGCGCGCGCGGTCGCGCAACGTCTTCACATCCGTCAGGAAGCCGCCGCTGGCGCCTTGCTCGTTGCGGGCCGGTGCCGCGCCCTTGCCGGCGGGTCTCTCGGTGACAGGGGTGTCCATGACTGTGATGCTCCTGTGGGAATGCGGCTGTGGGAAAGCGCGAAGGGGTCGAAGGGCTATTTGCGGCGGGCCTCTGCCTGGCGGCAACTTGCCGGCGCGCCMGCGGGCCCGAGGAAACAACGGCCGCCCCGCCAGGCGCAGGCGGCCGCGCGGGTAGCCTCAGTCGTTCCTGGCGCGGCCGTTGACCGCCAGCAGCAAGCCKACGAAGGCACCGACCGCCGCCGCGATGCCGACCGCCTTGAGCGGCGACTCCACTACGCGCTGCTGCACGCCTTCCACGGCGAAGTCGACCCGCTCGCGGGCGCGGCTGGCACCGTCGAGGGTGGCCTGGCGCAGATGCTCGGCCAGCGCGCGGGTACGATCCTGCAGCCGTCGTCCCGCCTGCACGGCTTCGGAAGACCCTTCGCGGCCAAGCACCTCCATGGTGTGCTCGAGCTGCGCGATCAGGGACMGCACCTCCTCGGCCACGGGACTGGCAGCATCGCGGGCGGCGCTGCGGGTGTCGCGCGCGGCGAGCCGCATCTGGCGCACCGTGTTCCCGGCGCTGTCGGCCAGGTGCGTGAATTCTTTCTTCACCTTCGGGTTGTGGGTCAGCATAGGTTTATCTCCATGTCTGTCTTCATTCACGGTTTCATCTCCGGTCCGGTCCGGCCCGCGGCCAGCCGGCCGCGGCACCGCCCGGTTCTCGGCTATCGCCTGACCAGGCTGATCACGAAGGTCACGAGGGCGACCACCAGGAAGATGAAGAACAGGATCTTGGCGATCTCCACCGCCCCCGCGGCAATGCCGCCGAAGCCGAACAGCGCGGCGATCAGGGCGATGACGAAAAATACGAGTGCGTAGTGCAACATGATGGCAACTCCCTAGATTGGCTTGCCTGTCGCGCCAGCGGGCGCAGCGCGCCGGCAGCAGCAGGACCCCGGCGATGGCGACCGGCTATTTCACCGCCTTGAACACGGTCGCGCCCAGGACAAGGAACAGCACGAACAGCACCAGGAAAATAAAGAACAGGACCTTGGCGATGCCGGCCGCGCCAGCGGCAATACCGGTAAAGCCGAGCAGGCCGGCAATCAGGGAAACCACGGCAAAAATCAGCGCCCATTTGAGCATCGACGTTCTCCTCTCGTTTCGCTGGCTGACTTGCGCAGGGGGCGCAAGCTCGTGACTAGCTGATGGCTCAATGGTAGAAACCGGGTCACGGGGCAGGYACCGCTGGCCCACCGATTCAGATGTCAGTGGATTCCTACAGCACCCGCGCGGGCCCGGGCTGGCGGGCGCCGCCGGCCGTGCCGCAGGTTGACCGGGGGCCGCCGATGTGCTTCCATCGTCGCAGACAGGGTGCGCGACAACCGGCCCCATCGCATGGCGCCGCGACGTGGCCGGCGAGCGGTGTCGGACCGCGCCCCACATCGGGAACTGACAATGCTCAAGCAATCCATGTTGCGCTCCACGCTGCTGCTGGCGGGCGGCATCTTGCTGACGGTGGTGGTGCTGATGGCATCCGAGGCAGGCAACATCCGCCTGCGCCAGGGTTATACGCAAGTGATCCAGTCGCAGCAGGTACAGGGCCAGATCACTTCGCTGATCGGCGAGCTGGTCAATGCCGAGGCCGGCCAGCGCGGCTTCCTGCTGACCGGCAAGGAAAGCTACCTGCAGCCGTAMTACCAGGCCTTGCCGCATATCAATGCGCTGATGGCCGCGCTGCGCAGCCGCTATGCCGACGACCCGGAAGCGCTCAAGCTGTTCACCGCGGCATCCATCGCGGTCAACCGCAAGCTCACGGAAATGGACCTGACGCTGATCTATGGCAAGCGCGACGTGGAAGTGGCGCTCGACCTGGTGCGCACGGACTTCGGCAAGCAGACCATGGACAACGCCCGGCGCGGGCTCGAATCCCTGCTCGCACGCGAATCCGGCTCCGTGTCGCGCAGCCTGGAGTATGCCGACCGCGACCTGGCGCTGTCGCGCTACGGCATCGGCCTGCTGACCGCGATCAATATCGTGCTGCTGATCGTGGTCGGGCTGCAGCATTCGCGCCGCATGGCGGTGTCGGAAGCCGCGCGCAGCGAGCTCGAAGAAGAAAGCGCCCGGCTGGACCGCATGGTGCGCGCACGCACGCGCCAGCTGTCCGCACTCGCCTCCCACCTGCAGCGCGTCACCGAGGATGAGAAGACGCGCCTGGCGCGCGAGCTGCACGACGAACTCGGCGCCATCCTGACGGCCACCAAGCTCGACATGCACTGGGTGCGCCGCCGCGTGGAAGACTCGCATCCCGACGTGAAGGAAAAGCTCACGCGCATCATGCTGCATGTGGACCAGGGCATCCAGATCAAGCGGCGCCTGATCGAGGACCTGCGGCCCACGGTGCTGCTCAACCTGGGCCTGAAGGAAGCCATCGGCCAGCTCGCCGAGGAGGTGGCGGCGCGCAACCAGTGGGAGGCCGACGTACGACTCGGCGAGACGGTACCGCCGCTGCGCGACGACGCCGCCATCGCGCTCTACCGCATCGTGCAGGAATCGCTGACCAATGCCAGCAAGTACGCCGAAGCCCGGCTCGTGACCATCACGCTGGACAATATGGACGGCGTGCTGACGCTGCAGGTGAGCGATGACGGCCGCGGCCTGCCGCCCGATTTCGAAACACGCCGCGCGGTGGGACATCATGGCCTGCTGGGCATGGAGCAGCGCGTGATTGCGCTCGGCGGCACGATCGACATTGCATCCGAACCCGGCGCCGGCGTGACCATCCGCGTGGAGGTGCCGCTGACCGACGCCATCGTGGCGCCCGAGCGCCATGACGATGAGGCATCCGGCGACGCCCCCGCGCAAGTGCCGCCCCCCGCGGGCGAGGTCGCGCCGCCGCCCGCCGGGACGCCGAGCGGGCAAGGCTAGGCCCGCGCGACCGGGCCAGGCGACAGCGCAGGCACGAACGGAAACGGCGGACGTGCTTGCGTCCGCCGTTTCCGTTTACTCGTCCGCGGCAAAAATGCTGCGGTGAAAAGGCCACGGAAGCCGCGCGGGAGACGCCCTGGCGCCCGCCGCGACGGCACCGGCATGGCTTACATCTTCTGCTTTGTATCMTGGGCGGCACCCTGCATTTTTTCGCCGCCGCGTTCGATATCCTTGCCTGCGCCCGATACTGTGTTGCAGCCTGTCACCAGGACGACACCCGCCAGGCAAAACAGCGCCATTAGCTTTCTCATGTTTCTCTCCTTGCTCTAGGTTGACGCGGACTCGCCGCGGGAGGAACTGCTGGTAAAACGGTACGGCCGCCCGGGGCGGCCGGCCCCGCAAGCGATGACCGGAAGCCATGACAAGCTCAAGCGCCCGCTTGCGCGTACTCCTCGATCACGCGAAACACCTGCTCCAGCTCGAGTGACTTGTCGAAAAAATAGTCCGCCCCGGCCTCGGCGCACTGGCGCCGGTAGGTCGGCACCTGCGCATGGTTGGTGTACACGATGCGGATGCCCGAGGGCTCGGACTTCCGCATGCCGCGCAGCACATTGATGCCATTGCCTTGCCTGAGTTGCAGGTCGACGATGACGACCTCGTACCTGCCCGCCTCATAGAGGCGCAGTGCCGAGCTTTCGGTGTCCGCCCAATCCACGACCTCGACAAACGGAAACGCGTTCAGGTACTCGAGCAACATACCCCGCAGGACCGCCGAGTCCTCTATGAGCAGGACCCGCAGCGCACGATACGAGGGGGMCGCAGCTTGATCCAACATGATTCAATGGTAGCAACCGAATATAGAAACAGACTATCGGGGTCCGTCCTACAGGCGTGTCGGGCAATCGGCGTTTTCTCGCCGCGCTGGCCTCCCCGGCGCCTTGACCAAGTTACTCCACCAACCCGTTCTTGATCGCGTAGTAGGTCAGGTCCGCGTTGGTCTTCATGCCCATTTTTTCCAGGATGCGCGAACGGTACGTGCTGACCGTCTTGACGCTGAGGAACAGTTCATCGGCGATCACCKACACCGACTGCCCGCGCGAGAGCTTGCAGAAGATCTGGAATTCCCGCTTGGACAAGGTCTGGTGCAAGGGCTGGTCGGTGGGCTTCTCCAGCCCGCCGATCAGCAGGTCCGCGACCGTCGCGCTGACATAGCGGCGGCCCTGGGCCACGGTGCGAATCGCCTTGACCAGGTCGTCGGGCGCGCTCTCCTTGGTCAGGTAGCCGGAGGCGCCCGCGCGGATCAGGTTGATGGCGTACTGCTCTTCGGGGTACGTGGACAGGATCAGCACCGGCAGGGCGGGATGGCGCTGGCGCAGCATCTTGAGCACGTCGATGCCGTTGCGGTCGGGCATCGAGATATCGAGCACGATCACGTCGAATTCGCGCTCGCGCAGCCGGGTCATCACTTCATCGCCGCTGGCAGCCTCCCCTTCCACCCGGATATCGGGTTCATCGGAAATGAACTGGCGCAGACCGGCGCGCACGATCTGGTGATCGTCGGCGATCAGAACGCGAATCATGGTATCTCCCTGGGCTTGGATGCGCCGCTCTCCGGGAGGGCGGGCTGGCCCACTGGGCCAGTGGACAAAAACATTGTAGTGGTTACAAAGCCGCGAGACTGTCGGTGTAAGACTGACATGGCGCGGCTCTGGGGCAAAAGAAAAAAKGGACGGGGTGAAACCCGTCCCTTCGTCGCGTCGCCCCGTGGGCAGGTCCGCGCGCCGGCGTGGCCGCCGCAGACTGGCCAGCCGCGCGGGCTGGCCGGTCGCGCCATGCTTGCCGGTCCTTACTGGACCTTGGCCGCCGCGCCGGTGTCCGCTGCAGCGCTGGTGTCAGCGGCAGCCCCGCCCTTCTTCGCCTTGGCATGGCTGGCGTGCTTCTTGGTCTTGGCGGTGGCCTTGGCCTGCGCGTCGGCGCCAATCTTGGCATCCGCACCCGTGTCAGCGCCCACGCCCGCGTTCACACCTGCGCCGGCCGCTGCACCCTTGTCTGCGGGCGCGCTCATCGCGGGCGCCGCCATGGCGCCGGTGGCGCCTGCCTTCGCATCGACTCCGGTGCCTTGCGCCATGGCCAGCGAGGAAGCGGCAGCGATCGAGAGAGCGGAAAGGGAGATCAGCAGTTTGTTCATGGAGAGGCTCCTTGCAGTTAGCTCCGCGGCGAAACATTCGCTGCGGCGTTCACTTGATGTGAGCCCCCAGTCTATGGACGCGGCGCCGCGCGGTCTGTTAGGAGATGTAATGCCTTGTAAGGAGTAGTGAAGAACTTACAAAGCCGCGCGGTGCTGCCCGGCAGGCCGTTTGCCCTGCGTACCCAACGGCTTGCGGCGGCGCGGCAAGGCAAATTGCCGCCGCCGCCGGCCAGATGCGGTTACAGGTTTGGCGCGAGCGCGCGCTCGAGCACGCTGCGTTCCTCGCCGCGGCGCTCGACCATGTCGTCKAGCTGGTCCTGGCCGATCTTGCCCACCGAGAAATACGTCGACTCGGGATGCGCAAGATAGAAGCCGCTCACCGAGGCGGCCGGCGTCATGGCCAGCGAATCGGTGATGCCCATGCCGATCTCGGCGGCATTGAGGTACTCGAACATCGGCGCCTTGACCGTGTGCTCCGGACAGGCCGGGTAGCCCGGCGCCGGGCGCACGCCGCGATAGCGCTCTTCGATCAGCTGGTCGTTGGTGAGCACCTCGCCGGCGTCGTAGCCCCACAAATCCTTGCGCACGCGTTCGTGCAGGCATTCGGCGAAGGCTTCGGCCAGGCGGTMGGCGAGCGACTTCAGCATGATCGCGCTGTAGTCGTCGTGGTCGGCTTCGAACTGCGCTTCMTTCTTGTCCACGCCGATACCTGCGGTGACCGCGAACACGCCGATGTAGTCGGCGATGCCGCTGTCCTTCGGCGCGACGAAATCGGCCAGGCAGCGGTTGGGCCGCATCACGCCGTCGATCACCGGGCGCTCGCTCTGCTGGCGCAGGTTGTGCCAGGTCAGCGCGACCTGGCTGCGGCTCTCGTCGGTATAGATCTCGATATCGTCGTCGTTGACGGTATTGGCCGGCAGCAGGGCCAGCACGCCGTTGGCGGTCAGCCAGCGGCCCTGGATCAGGCGCGCCAGCATGGCCTTGCCGTCCGAGAACACGCGGCGCGCGGACTCGCCGACGATCTCGTCGTTGAGGATGTCGGGGAATTTGCCGGCCAGGTCCCAGGTCTGGAAGAACGGGCMCCAGTCGATGTAGTTGGCCAGCTCCGCCAGGTCGTAGTTGCGGAAGATGCGGCGGCCGACGAACTTGGGCCTGGGCGGCACGTAGGCGCTCCAGTCCACCTTCGTCTTGTTGGCGCGCGCCTGCGCCAGCGTCACCATCGGCGTGGCCTTCTTGTTGGCGTGCTGGTGGCGGATGCGCTCGTAGTCGGACTTCAGCTCGTCGAGGTAGCGCGCCGCGCCTTCATCGGACAGCAGGCTCGACGCCACGCTCACCGAGCGCGAGGCGTCCGGCACGTAGACCACCGGGCCTTCGTAGTGCGGCGCGATCTTGACCGCGGTGTGCACGCGCGAGGTGGTGGCGCCGCCGATCAGCAGCGGGATCTTCTTGATGCGGAAGTAGTCGTCGCGCTGCATCTCKGAGGCGACGTAGGCCATCTCCTCGAGCGAGGGCGTGATCAGCCCGGACAGGCCSACGATGTCCGCGCCCTCGACCTTGGCGCGCGCCAGGATCTCGTKGCACGGGACCATCACGCCCATGTTGACCACTTMGAAGTTRTTGCACTGGAGCACCACCKACACGATGTTCTTGCCGATATCGTGCACGTCGCCCTTGACCGTCGCGATGACGATCTTGCCGCGCGCGCGCACGTCGCCGCCGGCCTCGGCCAGCAGGCGCTTTTCTTCCTMGATGTAGGGCAGCAGGTGCGCCACCGCCTGCTTMATCACGCGCGCGCTCTTGACCACCTGCGGCAGGAACATCTTGCCGGCGCCGAACAGGTCGCCCACGATGTTCATGCCGTCCATCAGCGGGCCTTCGATCACCTCGATCGGACGGCCGCCGCGCGCCTCCACGATCTGCCGCACTTCTTCCGTGTCTTCCACGATGAAGGTGGTGATCCCGTGCACCAGCGCGTGGGAAAGGCGGTCGCCCACCGGCACCGGGTTCTCGGGCGTGCCGCGCCACAGCAGGTTCTCTTCCTTCTTGGCGCCGCCGCCCTTGAAGCGGTCGGCGATTTCCAGCAAGCGGTCGGTGCTGTCCTCGCGGCGATTGAGCACCACGTCTTCCACGCGCTCGCGCAACTCCGGGTCAAGCTGGTCGTACACGCCGAGCTGGCCGGCGTTGACGATGCCCATGTCCATACCGGCCTTGATGGCGTGGTACAGGAACACGGTGTGGATGGCCTCGCGCACCGCGTCGTTGCCGCGGAACGAGAACGATACGTTKGACACGCCGCCGCTGACCTTGGCGTACGGCAGGTTCTGCTTGATCCAGGCGGTGGCCTCGATAAAGTCCACCGCGTAGTTGTTGTGCTCCTCGATGCCGGTSGCCACCRCGAAGATGTTCGGGTCGAAGATGATGTCTTCGGGCGGGAAGCCGACTTCATTGACCAGGATGTCGTAGCTGCGCTTGCAGATCTCGGTCTTGCGCGCGAAGGTATCGGCCTGGCCCTTCTCGTCGAAGGCCATCACCACGGAAGCCGCGCCGTAGCGGCGGATCAGCCCGGCGTGATGGCGGAACTGTTCCTCGCCTTCCTTGAGCGAGATCGAGTTGACCACGGGCTTGCCCTGCACGCACTTCAGGCCGGCCTCGATCACTTCCCACTTGGACGAGTCCAGCATGATGGGCACGCGCGCGATATCGGGCTCGGAGGCGATCAGGTTGAGGAACCTCACCATGGCGGCCTTGGAGTCCAGCATGGCCTCGTCCATGTTGATGTCGATGATCTGCGCGCCGTTCTCGACCTGCTGGCGCGCCACCACCAGGGCCTCGTCGAACTGGCCGTTGAGGATCATGCGGGCGAAGGCCTTGGAGCCGGTGACGTTGGTGCGCTCGCCGACGTTGACGAAGAGCGTGTCCTCGTCGATGGTGAAGGGCTCGAGGCCGGACAGGCGCATCGGGCGCGGCKGCAGGGTATCGTTGGTCATGGCTTGATCTTGTTCTGTAGGCTCGCGATGCATGTTCACGCCGCGATGTCGGCGTCACGGTACTGGCCGGRCCAGGCGCGCGGCTTCTTGCTGGCCACCCGTTGCGCGATGGCGGCGATATGGTCCGGCGTGGTGCCGCAGCAGCCGCCGACCAGGTTGACCAGGCCGGAGGCCGCKAACTCTTCCACCAGCGACGAGGTGACCTCCGGCGTTTCATCGAAGCCGGTCTCGCTCATCGGGTTGGGCAGGCCGGCGTTCGGGTAGCACGAAATGGCTGCGTCGCACACCTTGGCCAGCTCGGCGACGTACGGGCGCATCAGCGTGGCGCCGAGCGCGCAGTTCAGCCCGAAGGTGATCGGGCGCGCGTGGCGCAGGCTGTACCAGAATGCTTCCACGGTCTGGCCCGAGAGAATGCGGCCGGAGGCATCGGTCACGGTGCCCGAGATCATCACGGGCAGGCGCTCGCCGGTGTCCTCGAACAGCTGGTCGATGGCGAACAGCGCGGCCTTGGCGTTGAGCGTGTCGAAGATGGTTTCGACCAGGAACACGTCGGCACCGCCTTCGAGCAGGGCCTTGCCCTGTTCGTAGTAGGACTTGCGCAGTTCCTCGAAGGTGACGTTGCGCGCGCCGGGGTMGTTGACATCAGGCGAGATGCTGGCGGTCTTGGGCGTGGGGCCGAAGGCGCCGGCCACGAAGCGCGGCTTGTCGGGCGTGCTGTACTTGTCGCAGGCGGCGCGCGCCAGCCTGGCGGCCTCGACGTTCATCTCGTAGGCMAGGTCCGCCATCTTGTAGTCTTCCTGCGCGACCGCGGTGGCGCCGAAGGTGTTGGTCTCGATCAGGTCGGCGCCGGCGGCCAGGTACTGCTCGTGGATCTCGCTGATGACCTGCGGGCGGGTCAGCAGCAGCAGTTCGTTGTTGCCCTTGACGTCCACGTGGTGGCCTGCAAAGCGTTCGCCGCGGTAGTCGGCCTCGGACAGCTTGTAGCGCTGGATCATGGTGCCCATAGCGCCATCCAGGATCAGGATGCGCTCGCGCAGCAGGGCGGGCAGACTGGCCGCACGGGTGTAGGGGCGCGCCGGGGGGCGCGCGGCGGGCTGCGAGGCGGAACTTGGGGMGGCGCTCATGAGGGGCTTCTGCGGCAGGGAAAAGAGGTCGATTTTATCAGTTACATCAWTGGTTTGCGGATTGGATGGGGCCGGCGCCAAAGGCCTCCTGCGTCGCCTGGCTGTTGCGGCCCGGCAGGGCACGGCCCTACACTGGGCAAACCCGTCCACCAACGCGATGCCAACGCAAACCCTGCCCATGCAACACCTCAGCCCCGGCGACGCGCAAGCCCTGCTTGCCGATTCGCCCGACGCACTCTTCATCGATTGCCGCAGCGAGATGGAATACCTGTTCGTCGGCCACCCCAAGGGCGCGCACAACGTGCCGTGGAACGACGGCCCGGACTGGGAAGTGAACCCGCATTTCGTGCAGGCGGTGAAGAAGCTGGCCGGCCAGGCGTCGGCGCGGCCGGTGCTGCTGATCTGCCGCAGCGGCAACCGCTCTTCGGCGGCGGCGCGCGCGCTGGAGGGCGCCGGCTTCACTACCGTCTTCAATGTGCTGCACGGCTTCGAAGGCGACCTGGACGCCGAGCGACACCGCAATACGCTCAACGGCTGGCGCCACGCCGGGCTGGCCTGGGAGCAGTACTAGGACGCCACCGCCACTCGCGGGTGGCCGAAAATCAAAAAGCCCGCGCTGTGCACGGGCTTTCCTGCCTGGCTCGGACCGGCTCCGGCACCACCTTGCGCAATGCAGAGGCAGCGGCCACGGCCGGGCGCATGATGCGTTTAGTGCATTACCAGCGGATGGGTCATCACCGTATCGAACTTTCCGAGGAAATCATCCACCTCTTCCACCGACGGCTCGCTTTCAATCAGACGCTTCACGTCCGCGCGAAAGCTCTCGGCCATCTGGCCGCCGAGAAAAATCTCGCGTTTCAGGTTCTTGTCGACGATTTCATAGCCGCCCGAGGCAAGAGGCGCATGCTCGACATCCGCACCAAACTCGACGATGCAATAATTGTCGCTGTTGTAGATCATTTGCATGGCACACCTCCGGGCTGTCATGGGTAAGCGGGGGGCCAACCATTGTTCAGTCTGCCGGCATGGTGCCCGGCTGCCCTCCGCGATTTCACCTCCAAGCTGAGGGTGTTCGCCTGGTTTTCAAGATTCTGCGTCGGCGAACCGCTTGAATGACCGCTCTAACTTCTCACAAGCGTTCCCTCACTATGTTGGGCAACGGCCGTCTGCGCAAGTTCTTAAGTTAGAGCGGAAAAGATATTTCCTCAGGGTGCGGCACACTGCGCACCGCACGCGGCGTTGCCCAGAAAGGCATCGAGCACGGCGTGGAAGCGCCCGGCCTGTTCGATATGCGACAGATGCGCGGCCTGCGGCAGGATCTCGAGGCGCGCGGCGGGAATGGCGCCGGCGATCTCCCGCGCCATCGCCGGCGGCGCGCTCTGATCCTCTTCTCCGGTCACCACCAGCGTGGGGCAATGGATGCGCGCGATCGCACCGGCCAGGTCGAAGGCCATGATCGCCAGCCCCGTGCCCACGTAGCCGTGCACTGGCGTTGCCAGCAGCATCTCGCGCACGCGTTGCGCCTCGTGCGCATGCGCGGCGCGGAACGGCGCGGTCAGCCAGCGCTCCAGCGTGCTGTCGGCCACGCCCGCCATGCCGTGCGCCTCCACATGCCCKATGCGGTCGTGCCACATCTGGTGCGCTTCGAGCGGCGTGCGGTTGACGGTATCGACCAGCGTCAGCGACAGCATCCGTTCCGGATACCGCAGCGCCAGGGTCTGGCCGATCATGCCGCCCACCGACACCCCCGCGAAATGCGCCTCCGGCACCGCCAGCGCGTCCATCAGGCCAGCCACGTCGTCGGCCATCCGGATCATCGAGTAAGCACCGATCGGCGCGTCGCTCTGGCCGTGGCCGCGCAGGTCGTAGCGCAGCACGCGGTAGCGCGGCGCAAGGTGCCGCGCGGTGGCGTCCCACAAGGTATGGTTGGCGCCCAGCGCATGCGCCAGAATCACCCAGGGGCCGTCGCCTCCGTCGATGCGCACGTGCAGGCTGACATCGCCCACGCGCACGCGGCGGGTTTCGGATGGTGGCTGGAGGGCATGCATGACGGATCTCCGGAAGTGGGTACGACACGGTGAACCACCTCGGCCCGCGGGCCGCGGCACGATGAATCAGCGCAGCGCTTCGCTGTCGCGGTAGACCAGTTCGATCTGCGTGCCGTCGGGCTCGGTCTGCCGCAGTTTCACCGGCATCCATTGCAATGATTGCGCCAGCCACACTTCCACGCGGCGCCGGTCGCCCGCATGCCGCGGCAGGCGCACGAAATGCTTGGCGCGCACCGAACCCTGCGCGGCTTCGACGTCCTCTTCCCCCACATACTGCACCTGCATGGGCTCCAGGTCACGCGTATCGCCCACGTCGAACGTCTCGGTCACGCCCGGCGATGCATAGCGCTGCGGCGTGCCGCGTACCATGCCCACCAGTTGCAGGAACACGCTGAAGCGGTCCTGCGCGTCAGGCGGCAGCGGCACCTGCTTGTTGCGGCCTTCGAATACCAGCGTCGCCCCCGCGCGGTCAAAGCGGGCCGCCTCCACGCGATTGCGCCGGCTTTCCTCGTAGCGTTCGGGCGCAAGGCCATGCTCGCCAAGTGCGCCGTTGCTGTGGAAGGCGAAGCGGAACCACAGCACGCGTGTCTCTACCGCCAGCTGGTAATGGCTGCCGTCATGCTGCCAGCGGATCAGCCCGTCCGGATTCTGGATGCCGTTGACGAAACTGGCGTAGTGCAACAGCATCGACGGCGGCGCCGCATAGCGAACGTTGTCGGCAGCCTCGGCGGCGGGCGCAGACGCCGCGGCGGAGGCAGGCGCCGAGGCGGCGCTGCCCGCCGTGCCGCCGGCGCTTGCCATGGCGGGGCMGGCCGGACCGGTCAGCAGCGCGGGGGCCTCGGCAGCTTCGGGCGGCGCCTCGGGTGGCGGGGTGGCCTCGGCCGGCGCCCGCACAGGACGGTGTTTCTGCGCGGCAGGCGCAGGCGGCCGCGCCTTTTCCAGGGGCGGCGCGGGCGGCGCCAGCAGGACCGCCTCGATGGGCGGCATGCCGGACGGGTCGATATGCGGCCCGCGGATGCCCATCAGGCCGGCCACCACGCCAAGATGCACGGCCAGCACCAATGCAAGCGCCGCCGCCCAGCGCAGGCGGCGCGAGACAGGTCTATCGCGAGAGGCCGTCTGGCCCGTGCGTCGGGCTGCCACCAAGATAACCAAGCTCCGAAGAAATCTGCCGCGCGATATCGCGCACGCGGCGGTCCACCGMCCCGCCCCATTCTGCATCGAATACGCTTTGCGCGCCGAGCACGATCAGGGCCATGGCGACATGCCCGTTGGCATCGAACACCGGCATCGAGAAAGCGTTGATGCCCGGCAGCACGCCACCCTTGATCCGCGCCGCGCCATTGGCCCGCACTTCGGCGCAGACCGCGTCGTAGTCGGCCTGCGAGCGCGGCAACTCCGGCAGCTCGTCATGGCCGCGCTCCGCCAGTTCCCGTTCGACCAGCGGCCGCGTTTGTTGTTTCGGCAGGTAGGCGCCGTAGAGACGGCCGGTGGCGGAGTTGAGCATGGGCATCACATCGCCCAGCCGCAGGCTCACCGTCACGGGGTGGCTGGACTCTTCCCAGTGCACGATGGTCGGGCCGTGGTTCCCCCACACGGCGATGCCGATGGTCTGGTCGATCTCGTCGCGCAGTTGCGACAGGATCGGGCGCGCCTTCTTGACCGGATCGAGCCGGTTCAGCCCGGCCAGACCAAGCTGCAGCGCGAAGGGCCCGAGGTCGTAGCGCCCGCCGACCGGATCCTGCACCACCATGCCCAGCCGCTGGAAACTGACCAGGTAGCGGTGGGCCTTGGCGGGGTTCATGTCGGCGGCGGCGGCCAGGTCGCGCAGCATCATGGCGCGCGGCGATACGGCCAGCGCCTGCAGCAGCTTGAAGCCGACCTCGATCGACTGGATGCCGGAGCGCAGCTTGGAATCGTCTTCTTCAGGTTCGGTCATGCGGCAACAAAGGGCTACTCAACAAAGGGCTACCAAGTGGCAAAGCGGATAAAGGCACGGCGCATCACACTGCCGGGAGCAACTCCGGGAAGCGMGGTGCCACCTTAGCCATAAATTTACTATAGCGAAATCGATTTACCAATTTTTAATCCGTGGGTAGACTTTGTGCGCACGACGAGCCGTCGCAGGCATGCGCCATGCAAAGTACATGGCGCGGCGCGGCCGCCTTCCAACCGGAGACAACCATGACCCGCCTTGCGCCCCGCGGCGATGCTGCCGCCAGCCTTTCCGCCCCACGTTCCGACTGCCGCCAACGCCGCTCCCCGCTGGCCCGTTCACTGCCCATGCTCGCCATGCTGGCGCTGGGCATCGCGACCGGCCAGCCGGCGCGCGCCGCGGACAACTGGCCGGGCCAGCCGGTGCGCTGGGTKGTGCCCTACCCCGCCGGCGGCGGCACCGACGTGGTGGCGCGCACGCTCGGCCAGGCCATCACGCCGGCGCTGGGCCAGCAGGTGGTGATCGACAACCGCCCCGGTGCCGCCACCATCGTCGGMGCCGACGCGGTGGCGCACGCCCGGCCCGACGGCTACACCCTGCTGACCGCCGACACCGCCACGCTGGCGGCCAACCCGTCACTCTACAAGAAGCTGCCCTACAACGCCGACAAGGACTTCGTGCATGTGGGCATGGTGGCGCGCTTTCCGCTGATCCTGGTCGCCACGCCGAACTTCCCGGCGCGCACGCTCAAGGAGGCGGTGGAGTATGCGCAGAAGAACCCGGGCAAGGTCAATTTCGCCTCGCCGGGCGCCGGCAGCCCGCATCACCTGGCCATGGAGCTGTTCATGGACCAGACCCACACGAAGATGACGCACGTGCCATACAAGGGCGCGGCACCGGCAGTGCAGGACCTGCTGGCGGGCCAGGTCGACCTGATGTTCCTGGACCTCGCGGCAGGCCAGCAGAACATCGTGGCAGGCAAGGTGCGCGCGCTTGGCGCGGCCACGCCCCGGCGCCTGCCGGCGCTGCCCACGGTGCCGACCGTGGCCGAGGCCGGCGTGCCCGGTTTCGAGGCCTACGCCTGGCAGGGCGTGGTGGCGCCGGCGGGCACGCCGCGCCMGGTGGTGACGCGCCTGAATGCCGAGCTGGTGAAGGCGCTCAAGAGCCCGGACGTGCAGAAGCGCTTCGAGGGCATCGGCGTGGAACCGGTGTCGGGCACGCCGGAGGAATTCGCGCAATATGCGCGCGCCGAGTCCGAGCGCTGGGGCAAACTGATCAAGGCCAAGGGCATCACGGTAGACTAGCGGGCCGCCGCGCCGGCCCCGCATKGCGCCGGCGCGGCACCCGCTTTGTCCCAATGTTCCCGAATACATGAAACTCGCCACCCTCAAGGACGGCTCGCGCGACGGCCAGCTCGTGGTCGTCTCGCGCGACCTCAAGACCGCGCACTACGTCAACGATATCGCCGGCACGCTGCAGGCCGTGCTGGACGACTGGAACTTCTATGCGCCGCAGCTGCAGGACGTCTACGACGCCCTCAACGCCGGCCGCGGACGCCATCCCTTCGCCTTCGATMCCCGTGCCTGCATGGCGCCGCTGCCGCGCGCCTACCAGTGGGCCGACGGCTCCGCCTACGTGAACCACGTCGAACTGGTGMGCCGCGCGCGCGGCGCCGAGATGCCGCCCGAGTTCTGGACCGATCCGCTGATGTACCAGGGCGGCTCCGACGACCTGCTCGGCCCGCACGACGATATCGTGTGCGCCAGCGAGGCCCACGGCATCGACTTCGAGGCCGAGGTGGCCGTCATCACCGGCGACGTCAAGGCCGGCGCCACGCCCGCGCAGGCCGCCGAGGGCATCCGCCTGCTGTTGCTGGCCAACGACGTGTCGCTGCGCAACCTGATCCCGGCCGAGCTGGGCAAGGGCTTCGGCTTCTTCCAGAGCAAGCCGGCCACGGCGTTCTCGCCGGTGGCGGTGACTCCGGACGAGCTGGGCGAAGCCTGGCGCGAGCGCCGCGTGCACCTGCCGATGACGGTGCACTGGAACAGCAAGAAAGTGGGCTGGCCCGATTGCGGCACCGACATGGTGTTCGATTTCGGCCAGCTGATCGCGCATATCTGCAAGACGCGCAATGTGCGCGCCGGCAGCATCGTCGGCTCGGGCACGATTTCCAACGTGGACCGCAGCAAGGGCTACTGCTGCATCGCCGAGAAGCGCATGCTGGAGATCATCGACGGTGGCCAGCCCGTCACCGGCTTCATGAAGTTCGGCGACGCGGTCAAGATCGAGATGTTCGACGCGCAGGGCCACTCGGTGTTCGGCGCCATCGACCAGCTGGTGTCGGCGCGCAGCTGAGACGACGCACGGCGGCCGCTGGCGGCGGCGCGGCCGACGTGCTTATAATTTACCGACCGCTCGGTTGGCGAATTGCCACCGGTTGCGCGATCACCGGATCCGCAGCCGCCGGCGGCGCCCCGGGCCGCCTGGCGCGGCCCGGCCCACGCTCCACTATGGAATGGCCAAGGCCATCGCAGCCCATGTCCGCACTCCCCCCGCAAGCCCCGCCCCCCGCTCCCGAAGGCACCCCGCCGCTTTCGCCGCGCTATGCCCGCTACAGCGCGCTGACCCTGCGCCAGCACGGGCCCATCCTCGAGATCGTGATGGGCGCGGACCAGTCGGCCAACCGCAAGCTGGCCACCGCCGACGCCAATATGCACCGCGAGCTGGCCGAGATCTGGCGCGACGTCTCCGCCGACCCCGACATCCGCGTGGCGCTGATCCGCGGCGAAGGCAAGGGCTTCTCGGCCGGCGGCGACCTCTCGCTGGTCGAGGACATGGCCAACGACTTCGCCACCCGCACGCGCGTATGGCACGAGGCGCGCGACMTGGTCTACAACGTCATCAACTGCGACAAGCCCATCGTGTCCGCCATGCACGGCCCRGCCGTGGGCGCCGGCCTGGTGGCAGGGCTGCTGGCCGATATCTCGATCGCCGCCAGGAACGCGCGCATCGTCGACGGCCATACCCGGCTGGGCGTGGCGGCCGGGGACCATGCCGCCATCGTGTGGCCCCTGCTGTGCGGGATGGCCAAGGCCAAGTACTATCTGATGCTGTGCGAGTCGGTGAGCGGCGAAGAGGCCGAGCGCATCGGGCTGGTGTCGCTGGTGGTGGACGAGTCGGAACTGGTCGAGCGCGCCTTCGACGTGGCGCGCCGGCTGGCCGCCGGCTCCCAGACCGCGATCCGCTGGACCAAGTACGCGCTCAATAACTGGCTGCGCATGGCGGGCCCGTCGTTCGACAGCTCGCTGGCGCTTGAATTCATGGGCTTTGCCGGCCCCGACGTGCAGGAAGGCGTGGCCAGCCTGCGGGAAAAGCGGCCGCCGCAGTTCGATTGAGGCAGTCCGCTTGTTGCAGTCCGTTGATGCAGTCCGCTTGATGCAATCCGATTAAAGTAGTTCGACCCCCGCAGCCGGCCATGCCGGCTGCCGACCCCTCGGAGGCGAGTGACCATGTTTGGCCAGATTCCTGATTTCACCAACGGCTTCGAGTTCCTGCGCAAGATGTGGGGCAGTGCTGCCRGCATGCCCGGCGGCCTGATGCCCGGCCTGCAGGCCATGACCCCACCGATGGACCTGGAAGAGCTGGAGAAGCGCATCCAGGACCTCAAGGCGGTGGAAGGCTGGCTGCAGCTCAATGTGAACCTGCTGCGCACCACCATCCAGGGCCTGGAAGTCCAGCGCGCCACCCTGGTGGCGCTGCAGACCTTCGGCAGCGCGCTCTCGCCCGAGGCCATGCAAAGCGCGATGGAAAACGTGGCGCGTGCCGCCAACGCGCCCAGCGCCGTGCCGCCGCACCAGCGCAAGGAGGAGCCGTCGCCGCCGTTCCGCGCGCGCCCCGAGCCCACGGTGGAAGAAAACGAGGACGAGGAAGACAACGGCCCCGAGGAAGGGCAGCCCGAAGCCGCCGATGCACCCGAGGCCGGGGCCGCCCAAGCCGGCAGCCACGAAGGCGCCGCGGCGCCCAACGCCGGCATCTGGTGGGACATGCTGCAGCAGCAGTTCAACCAGATCGCCGCCAGCGCCGCCACCTCCAGCCTGAATCCGTTCGGCAACCTCGGCAGCTTCGGCATGCCGGGCGCGGCCACGCCCGAGCCCGCACCGGCCACGCCGGCGACGGCGCCGCGCGGCGAGGCGGCGGCCGGCACGGCCAAGCCGGCAAAAAAGGCGCCCGCCGGGAAATCCGCTGCAAAGACTGGCGCAAAGACCGGCGCAAAGACCGGCACGAAAGCCGCGGCGGAACCCGCCGGCAAGGCGCCCGCCAAGCCCGCGAGCAAGACCCCGGCCAAGGCACCGGCCAAGCGGCCGGCAAGCAAGACACCCGCCACCGCCAAGCCGGACAGCTCGCCCGGCGACGAAAGCTGAGGCAGCGCCCGGCCTGTCCCCTGAACCCGCCCCAAAGCCCATGCCGTCACAGAAGACCACTTCGCTGATCATGCTGGGCGGCGGCGCGCGCGCGGCCTACCAGGCCGGCGTGCTGCGCGGCATCGCACGCATCGCCGCCCGGCACGGGCGCGATCGCGGCCGCATTCCCTTCGACATCATCTGCGGCACTTCGGCCGGCGCCATCAACGGCGCCGGCATGGCCATCAACGCCGCCAACTTCCGCGCCGCGGCCGACAGCCTGGGCGCGCTCTGGAGCGGCATCCACGCCGAGGACGTCTACCGTACCGGCCTGATGGGCGTGGGCGCCTCGGGCGCGCGCTGGCTCTCCGCGCTGGCCTTCGGGTGGGCAACCCGCCGCGCGCCGCGCGCGCTGTTCGACAACACCCCGCTGGGCAGCATGCTGAGCGAGCTGTTCGATCCCGAGCGCGTGCAGGACAGCCTGGATGCCGGCGACCTGCAGGCCTTTGCCGTGACCGCGCTGTCCTATACCACCGGCCGCCACGTCACCTTCTACCAGTCGCACCGCCGCATCCATCCGTGGAAACGCAGCCAGCGGCTGGCGGTGGAGGCAAAGATCGGCGTGGACCACCTGCTCGCCTCATCCTCGATCCCGTTCCTGTTTCCCGCGCTGCCGCTGGAACTGGAGGGCCACCACGAGTGGTTCGGCGACGGCACCATGCGCCAGATGTCGCCGCTCTCGCCGGCCATCCACCTKGGCGCCTCGCGCATCCTGGCCATCGGCGCGGCCTCGCGCCAGCGCCCGGGCTGGTTCGACACCGTGCCGGCGGGCGGCTACCCGTCGCTGGCGCAGGTGGGCGGGCAAGCGCTGGCGAGCATCTTCCTGGACGGTCTTTCCGCGGACCTGGAACGGCTGCAGCACATCAACAGCCTGCTGTCGCGGATGCCGGAAATCGCCAACGACCGCGAAGGCTGGCGCCCGATCCAGGTGATGACCGTCGCGCCCAGCGAACCCATCGAAGCCATCGCCGCCGAACACGTGCAACGGCTGCCGCGCACCGTGCGCGCGCTGCTGGCGCCGCTGGGCGGCACCGAGGCACGCGGCGCCGCCTTCGCCAGCTACCTGCTGTTCGAGCCGGAGTTCACCAAGGCGCTGATCGGCCTCGGCGAGCGGGACGCGATGGCGCAGCAGCACGAACTCGCCGCTTTCCTGTACGACGCCGTCGCGCCGGACACCGGCGGCAGGCCCGGGCCTGCCGACGCGCCCGCGGCTGCATTTCAGCGCGAACCACCGACAGGCGTGACGGCCTAACCTATATGGCCCGCGCCATGAGTGGCTTATTATTCCCTTTGTGCTTGTCGATCCTCCCKGAACGCGAACGGACGGGACCGGTAAGCGGCCACCCAGGCGCGATATTCGCCCACTAGTTTGCCTTGCGCGGGCCAAGGCGCAGGCAAGCTCTTGCTTTCGACACAAAAAGGGCGTTGGGAATAATTCGCATCTGGTAGAATCTGCGCGTAATTTCAAAGGCTTACCATGCTCTACCCCGAACTGTTCAAATCGCTGGAAGCGGTCCGTTGGCACATGGACAAGGACATCCCCTGGGATTCCTTCGACCCGAGCCTGCTCACCGACGACCAGGCCAAGACGATTCGCATGAATGCCATCACGGAATGGTCGGCCCTGCCCGCCACGGAGATGTTCCTGCGCGACAACCGCCACGATTCCGACTTTTCGGCCTTCATGAGCATCTGGTTCTTTGAAGAACAGAAGCACTCGCTGGTCCTGATGGAATACCTGCGGCGCTTCCGCCCGGACCTGGTGCCGACCGAGGAAGAACTGCACGCCGTGCGCTTCGAGTTCGACCCGGCCCCGCCGCTGGAAACCCTGATGCTGCATTTCTGCGGGGAAATCCGCCTGAACCACTGGTATCGCCGTGCCGCCGAATGGCACACCGAGCCGGTCATCAAGCAGATCTACCGCACCCTGTCGCAGGACGAAGCCCGCCATGGCGGCGCCTACCTGCGCTACATGAAGAAATACCTCAACCAGTTCGGCGACAGCGCGCGCTCGGCGTTTGCCAAGATCGGCGTGCTGATGGCCTCGGCSCGCCGCACSGAMAAGCCGCTSCACCCGACCAACCTGCACGTSAACAAGAACCTGTTCCCGAACGACACCATCCAGTCGCGGCTGCCGGATCCGGACTGGCTCGAGCACTGGCTCGACGAACAGATCCGCTTCGACGAAGGCTGGGAGAAGAAGGTGATCGAGCGGATCCTGCACAATATGTCGCTGCTGTTCGAGCGCACTTTCGAGACGGTGCAGGACCTGAACCGCTACCGGAAGGAACTGAATGCCCGGTTGCAGGCCGCAGGTGGCGCGCAGCCCGCGCAGGCCTGAGCCCGCCCTTTGCGCCGGAGGTTGCCTAGCGCCTTCGGAGTGACGAGCCCCATCCGATGATGGGGCTTTGTTTTTTCAAGCCAACCCGCCGCCCATCGCCATGCTCCCCGCCTCCTTCGAGTCCAAACTGGTCCCGCCCGACAACGCCGCAGCGCTGGCGGAGCATCTGGCCGCGCTGCCGCGCCCCATGGTCTTCACCAACGGCGTCTTCGACATCCTGCACCGCGGGCATGCCACCTACCTCGCGCAGGCGAGGGAGATGGGCGCCAGCCTGGTGGTGGGCGTCAACAGCGACGCCTCGGTCCGCATGCTCGGCAAGGGCGACGACCGCCCGCTCAATCACGAGACGGACCGCATGGCACTGCTGGCCGCGCTGGCATCGGTGGACCTGGTGGTGATGTTCCGCGAAAAGACGCCGGTGGAGCTGATCCGGCTGGTGCGCCCGGACATCTACGTCAAGGGCGGCGACTACGACATCAATACGCTCGAAGAAACGCGGCTGGTGCGCAGCTGGGGCGGGCAGGCGCACGCCATCGCGTTCCGGCACGACCGCTCCACCACCAAGCTGCTGGCCAAGGTGCGCCAGGGCGGCTGAGCCCCTGGCCCAAGCCGCGCAACGACAGTACAACCGGTACGGCAAGGCCGCGCAACGACGCCAGGATCTTTTTGAAGCAGCCCCCTGAGGCTGTTTCAAAATGAAGCGAAGCGGTCCTGGCTAGGGCGGAGCAGGGAATTCGGATCACGCAGTGATCCGCCTGCGCAGCGGTGCGCGCCTGCCAGCGCGCATGCGCCCTGCAAGGGCGCGGCCGCAGACAGTACAACCGGTACGGCAAGGCCGCGCAACGACGCCAGGATCTTTTTGAAGCAGCCTCAGGCGCAGGTCAGCATGGCCTGGACGCCATAGCGGCGGCGCACCTCATCAAGGCGCGTGCGCAGCGCGGCATCGACGTTGCGCACACGCAGCCACTGGCGCGTGAGCGGATGCGGCGCGTCGCTCAGCAGCGCGGTGCGCACGCCGTGTTCGCGCAGGTTGTCGAGGAAGTGCTCGGCATGCTCGCGCTCCTGGAACAGGCCAAGCGATACCGTATAGGTTTCCGGCGAGCCGCCGCTGACCACCGCCACATCGGTGATATTGCGCCGGCGCAGCTCGCCCAGCTTGCGCTCCAGGTTTTCACGCGAAGCCTGCGGCGGCAGGTGGATCCACCAGCGCGCCTGTTCCTGCCGCTCGAACTGCTCGACCCGCCAGCCCCCCGGCGGCGMGCCGGCCAGCTCGTCGGCCACGCGCCGCACCAGTTCCCCGTTGAARCCCCCAATYTCYACGCAGGCCGCGGCGGGCGCGGCTGCCTGCACGGCGCTGGCGCCTGGCGCGTCCGGCGCGCCCTGGCCCGGTTCGAGCTGCTGCAGCGCAGCAGCCGGCGCGGGCGCGGAGGCCGCATGCGCGCCTTCTTGCCGCGCCAGCTGGCGGAAACGTTCGGCGCGCGTCTGCTGGGCGGCGCGTTCGGGCTCGCGCGGGCTTTCCAGCCATCCTGACAAAGGCCGGGGGCCGAAGGCGCCGAGCACGGCGGCCAGCAACAGGGCGTTGAGCAATGCCAGCAGGATGAACAGGTTTCGCAGGAGCATGGGGGCGATGCGGGGCGGAACGCCGGGTCGGGCGTGAAGGAGTTGGGAAAATCCGGACAACGCGGGCTCAGCCCGGCAAGGTATCGAGTCCGCTCTGCGTGGCCATGACATGCAGGCCGAGCAGCACGAGATTATCGTGCATCTCGAACGGCATGGAGAGCGCGTTGGCGAGTATGTGGYGAGCGCCGCCCGAGAGCAGGCAGCGCACCGGCCCCCGTTCGGCCAGGGCGCGCCAGGTGCGCTCCACGGCACCGGCCTGCGCCGCCAGGCAGCCGGCGGCGATGGCGTCGCGCGTATTGTCGGCCCAGGGCGCGGCAAGGCCGGCATCGCCGGCCCCCAGCGCKGGCAACTGCGCGGTGTTGCGCGCCAGCGCGCCCAGCATCAGGTCCAGCCCGGGCAGGATCAGGCCGCCCTCGAAGCGGTCCTGCGCGCTCACCACGTCGAGCGTGGTGGCGGTGCCGGCGGTGACGATCAGCAAGGCACCATGCGGGCGGTAGCAACGCGCGCCGATGCTGCCGATCCAGCGATCCACGCCGAGCTGGCCGGGATCGCGGTAGCCGTTGACCAGGCCACCGAAGCGCGGCGCCGAGCGCACCCAGTTGGCCTTGGTGCCGGCGCCGAACTCCGTATCCAGCGCGGCCTGCAGGCTGGCCGCCAAGGCCGCGCCGGCCACGTTGCTGACCMACACCAGCGGCCGCGTGCCGGCGGGCATGGTCTCGCGCAGCGCGCCCCACTGCGCCAGCAGGGTGGCAAGTTCGTCGTGGGCCACCGCGCCCCAGTGCTGCCACGGCKCGGGCAAGGGGCCTTCCGCGACCGCGCCGGGCCAGGCTTGCTGGCACCAGGCCCATTTCAGGCGGGTGTTGCCGATATCGATCAGCAGTTGCGGCACGGCCGCCGTGCCCGCGGATGCGCTGGCCACGTCGATGCTCATGCCTGCGCTCCGCCGGTGCCGGGCTGCGCCGGCCGCAGCGAGACCTCGCCGCTGGAAACACGCTCCAGCCCGGCAGCCGTTTCAAGCAGCAGGTGGCCTTCGCCATCCACGCCGCGCGCCAGCCCTTCGGCCTGCACCTGGCCATCGTGCAGCAGCCGCACGGGCTGGTCGCGATAAGCGTCGCGCGCAGACCAGCGCTGCGCCATCGGCGCGAAGCCGGTGGCGATGAACTGCACGCGCATCGCCGCGAGCCGGTTCAGCACGGCAGCCAGCAGCGCGGTCGGGTCGGCCGCCGGCAGGTACTCGCCCACGCCGGCCAGGCTGCGCCCGAGCGCGACTTCCATCTGCGCATCGCGCACCAGGTTCAGGCCGATGCCGATCACCGCCCACACCCGCTGCGGTCCCGCGGGCACCGATTCGATCAGGATGCCGGCCAGCTTGCGGCCGTCGATCTGCAGGTCGTTGGGCCATTTCAGGCCGACGGCGGCGCCAAGCCGTGCATCGCAGTCGGCCAGCGCCTMGGCCAGCGCCAGGCCGACGGCCAGGCTCAGCCCGCTGAGCCGCGACGGCGCCAGCRGCAACGGCAACGCGACCGAGAAGGTCAGTCCGGCCTGGCCTTGCCAGGGACGGCCCTGGCGCCCGCGCCCGGCGGTCTGGCGATAGGCCAGGCGCAGCGCGCCGGCCTCGCCCCACGCAGCGCTGCGGCTGGCCAGCGTCAGGTCGGCATTGGTGGAGCCGGTCTCGTCGACCACGTCCAGCGCCCAGTCGCGCGCGGCGCCGTCCAGCGCGGCGCGCAGGCGCCCGGTGTCGATACGCCAGGCGGGTGCCGGCGGCGAAGGCGAGGACGGCGGGAGCGAAGGCTGGTCAGAGGACATGCGGAGCAATGTAGACGGAAAGCAGGGGAAACACGGGAAGCACGGAGCACAATGGGCGCAAGGGCCGCGCACGGCGTCCCCCCTGCGGGGCGGGCCAGCCCGCATTGTAGCCGCGCCCATCGCTCACGGATCGGGTGATGGATCGGGTGATGGATCGGGTGACGGATCGGAGAGGCGCGGGCGCTTGCGCCCCGCCAGGCGCCCGCTGGCCCTGCGGGTGGCTTAGAATCGGGACTTGCCCATCACTTCCCCCATCCTCTTGGAAAGCCTAAGCACGCCTGCGATTGAAGTGACGCGCGCGGACGGAGCGGCAACGGCGCACCTGCGCGGCKACTGGACCGCGCTCGCGCTGTCGGACTGCCATCACGCCCGTGCGCTGCGCCATGAGCTGCACCTGGTTGGCGCCGACGCGCAATGGTCCCTGGCGGGCCTGGGCCGGCTCGACCATATCGGCGCCCAGCTGATGTGGCAGGCGTGGGGCAGCAAGCTGCCCGCGCGGCTCGAGGCCAACGAGGCGCAGCGCCGCGTGTTCGGCCGCATCGCCGGGCTGCGCCGCGAAAACTGGAAGAAGCACATGGTGGACCGCTTCAACCCGGTGACGCTGCTGGGCGCCTCGATCCTGTCGATGATCGCGCAGATCGGCAATGGCGTGACCATGCTGGGCCAGCTTKCCTTCGACCTGCTGCGCTTCCTGCGCGCGCCGCAGCGCGGCCCCTGGCGCGAGATCTCGGCCAATATCCACAACGCGGGCTACAAGGCGCTCGGCATCACCGCGCTGGTMGGATTCCTGATAGGCATCGTGTTGTCCTACCTCTCGGCCAACCAGCTGCGCACCTTCGGCGCCAGCATCTTCATCGTCAACATCCTCGGCATGGCGGTGATCCGCGAGCTGGGGCCGGTGCTGGCGGCGATCCTGGTCGCGGGGCGCTMGGGCTCGGCCATCACCGCGCAGATCGGCGTGATGCGCGTCACCGAGGAGCTCGACGCGATGCGCGTGATGGGCATCTCGCACGGCTTTCGCCTGATCATGCCGCGCGTGATCGCGCTGGCCGTGGCCATGCCGCTGCTGGTGGCCTGGACCGACGTGATGGCGCTGGCCGGCGGCATCCTCGCCGCGCGCCTCCAGCTCGGTCTCAGCGCAGCTTTCTTCCTGCGCGCGCTGCCGGACGCAGTGCCAGTAGCCAACCTCTGGCTGGGGCTGGGCAAGGGCGTGGTGTTCGGCATGCTGATCGCGCTCACGGCCTGCCACTACGGCCTGCGCATCCAGCCCAACACGCGCAGCCTGGGCGAAGGCACCACCGCCTCGGTGGTGACCTCGATCACCGTGGTGATCGTGGCCGATGCGATCATCGCCATCCTTTTCAAGGACATCGGCATATGAGCACAGCCATCGTTCCCGCCGCGGCGGACAGCGTGGGGCACGACAAGCGCACCACCGTGGTCGAGGTCCGCAACCTGGTCAAGCGCTTCGGCGAGGCGGTCGTGCACGACGGCCTGAACCTCGACGTCTACCGCGGCGAAGTGCTCTCCATCGTGGGCGGATCGGGCAGCGGCAAGACCGTACTGCTGCGCCAGATCGTCGGGCTCGAGCGCCCCACCTCGGGCACCATCCGCGTGTTCGGCGAAGACCTGCGCAAGCTCGGCACAGCCCGCCTGCAGGCACTGCGCAACCGCTGGGGGCTGCAGTTCCAGCGCGGCGCGCTGTTTTCCGCGCTCTCGGTGATCGACAACATCGCACTGCCGCTGCGTGAACTTCGCACCCTGCCCGACGATCTGATCTGCMAGGCTTCGCTGCTCAAGCTGCAACTGGTGGGGCTGGGCGCGCGCGACGCGGACAAGATGCCGTCCGACCTGTCGGGCGGCATGATCAAGCGCGTGGCGCTGGCGCGGGCGCTGGCCCTGGAGCCCGAACTGGTGTTCATGGACGAGCCCACGGCGGGGCTGGACCCGATGGCTTCCGACGACTACGTGGCGCTGATCCGCGAGCTGCGCCACGAGCTGGGCCTGACCGTGGTGATGGTGACGCACGATCTCGATACCCTGGTGGCGCTGTCGGACCGCGTAGCGGTGCTGGCCGACCACAAGGTGCTGGCGGCGCAGCCGATCCGCGAACTGGTGCATATCGACCACCCGTTCATCCGCGAGTATTTCCTCGGCGAGCGCGGGCGGCGCGCCATGCAGGCCCTGCCCCCGGCGCCGGCCGCGGCGGGCCCGCATTCTGGAGAAGCATSATGGAAAACAAATCACACGCCTTCCTGGCCGGCGTGTTCACGATCGGCCTGGTGATCCTGGTGCTGTTCTCGATCTTCTGGTTCAGCAGCGACCACGCCGTGCGCGTGCCGTACGACCTCATCACCCGATCCACCGTCAACGGCCTCGGGCCGGAGGCCGACGTCAAGTACCGCGGCCTGGACGTGGGCAAGGTGGTGTCGATCCGCTTCGATCCCGCCGTGCCGGGGCAGATCATCGTGCGCATCAGCGTCAACCAGGACGCGCCCATCACCACCACCACCTATGCCACGCTGAACTTCCAGGGCGTGACCGGGATCGGCTACGTGCAGCTCGACGACGCCACCGCGCAGAACGGCAGCGGCCAGCCCTCCCCGCACCTGCGTACCTCGGCCAAGTCGGTGGCGCGCATCGCCATGCGCGCGGGCTTCTTCGAAGAGCTGGAGAAGCGCGGCKACACCCTGCTGACGCAGCTGGAAACCATCATGGACTCGCTCGGCGACATGTTCCAGGCCAACAACCGGCGCGACCTGATGGAGGCGATCCGCTCGGTGCACACCACCGCCGACGACTACTCGCGCCTGGCGCACTCGCTCGAGCCGGCGGTGCGCCAGCTGCCGCAGGTGACCGATAACCTCAACGCCACACTGGCCTCCGCCCGGCGCCTCACCCAGGAGCTGGCCAGTCCCGACGGCACGGTGCTGCGCACCGTCGACCGTGTCGGCCGCGACCTCCAGGGCGTCGCCGATTCGGTGCAGGCGGCCGCCGGCGGCGTMACGCAGGACACGCTGCCGCAGGTCAACGGCCTGACCCGCGACGCGCGCCAGACCATGCGCAGCATCGACCGTGCCGCCAGCCAGTTCAACKACAGCCCGCGCAGCGTGCTGTTCGGCGGCCCGGCGGCCGCGCCGGGCCCGGGCGAGCCGGGCTTCAGCGCACCCTGAGGATCAGGGAAAGCCACCATGCCGMGTACCCACGCCAATCCCCCGAGGCAATCCATGATGCGCACCGTCTCCCTGTTCCGGCCCCGCTTCGGGCCCTGCTTCAGCGGCATGGCGCTGGCCGCCCTGCTGCTGGGCGGCTGCGCGCTCTCGCCCTCCGCGCCCACCATCACCTATGACCTCGGGCCGCCCGCCGGCGCCGCGCCGGGCGCCACGCCGCTGCCCAGGCTGCGCGTGGCACAGACCGACGGTCCCACCTGGATGGACGGCAACGGGCTCTACTACCGCCTTCACTACGCGCAGGCCGAGCGCCTGCAGCCGTACGCCACGCAGCGCTGGGTGATGTCGCCGATACGCTTGTTCGACGAGCGCCTGCGCGAGGCCGTTGCCTCGCGTGGCGCGCTGACCTGGTACGCCGACACCACCGCGCCCTCGCTCAAGGTGGACATGCTGGAATTCGAGCAGGTCTTCGACGCCGCCAGCGCCAGCCGCGGCGTGATCCGCGTGCGCGCCACGGTGTTCCGCAACGGCCTGATCGGGCAGAAGACCTTCGTGGCGGAGCAGCCCGCGCCCAGCGCKGACGGCGCCGGCGGGGTCAAGGCGCTGGCCGCGGGCAGCGATGCCGTGATCGCGGCGATCCTCGACTGGGTGGCGGCGCTGCCGCCGCAGCAATAAGCGATACCGCATGGCATCGGCTCCCCCGCCGCCTTCCCCGCCACCTACGCTGCCGCCGGCGCAGCGCCACTCTCCGCTGGCGCGGGTAGGCCTGCTGTGCTTCACCTTGCTGATCGTCTACGGCAGCCTCTATCCGTTCAGCGGCTGGACCGACAACGGCATCTCGCCGCTGGCCTTCCTCACCGCGCCCAAGCCGCGCTACCTGACCGAGTTCGACATCATCACCAATGTGCTGGGCTACTGCCCCTTCGGCGCGCTGGTGGTGCTGGCCCTGCATCCGCGCGTCTCCGGCGCGCGCGCCACGCTGCTGGCGCTGGCGGCGGGCGCGGTGCTGTCGGGCACCATGGAGGCGCTGCAGACCTGGCTGCCCAACCGCATTTCGTCCAATATCGACCTCATCACCAATGCGCTGGGCGCCCTGCTCGGGGGCGCCGTGGTGGCACCGTTCTCGGCCGCGCTGATCGACCGCGGCTCGCTGCGCCAGCTGCGCATGGCGTGGTTCGAGCCGCATGCCAGCTTCGCCATCATCCTGATACTGCTGTGGCCGTTCGCGCAGATCTTCCCGCAGGACTACCTGTTCGGCATGGGCGGCATCGTGCGCGAGTGGCTGACCGATCCCGACTCATGGCMGGTGCAGTGGCTGCAGGGCGTACTGCCGGGGCTGCCCGGCCTGATCGAAGGCATCGGCCTGCTGCGGCCCGAGGACGCCCAGGGGCAGCAGTTGCTCGAATCCCTGGTGACGGCGTGCGGCTGGGTCGGCACCGGCTTGTTTGCCTCCGCCGCCATGCGCCGCCAGGCGCCGATGCTGCGTATCCTGGCAGGGCTGCTGGCCGCCACGCTGCTGCTCAAGGCGGTGGTGGCGGAAGTGCAGTTTCCCGATGACAACGCCTTCAACTGGCTGTCAGATGCCKGCCGCTTCGCGCTGCTGACCGGCTCGCTGGTGCTGGTGCTGCTGCTGCGCCTGCCGCGCTGGCTGCGCGGCGCGCTGGCGCTGGCCACGCTGATGGTGCTGCTGGTGTTGTGCAACCTGCTGCCGGCCAACCCTTATTCCTGGATTTCGGAGCAAGGCTGGCGGCTCGGGCGCTTCATCCACTTCAACAGCCTGTCGCAATGGCTGGGCTGGATGTGGCCGTTCCTGGCGCTGTTCTACCTGATCTGGCGTTTCGAGCAGTTCCAGCTGGACCGCCGCAGCCTGCGGCGCGCGCGGCGCAAGGCGCAGCGCCAGGCTGGCGGCTAGGAAAGRACACCGCCGCCGGCCTGGGCGCGCGGCGGCTTTTTCCCGCGGCCGCCGCCCCGGGGTTCGCCCTGTTCGGCCGGTTCGCCCGGCACGCTCAGTGCGTCTGGCCGCCCTGCTCGCAGATGTCGGTCGTTGTCGCGAGKGCGGTCGCCACCGCGCGGCGGATGCCGTCGATCATCGTGGCCAGTGCCAGGCTGGGCTGGCCCGGATGGCGCGCGGCCTGCTCCGGCAGGTAGGGAATATGGATAAAGCCGCCTCGCACGCCCGCGGGTACGCCCTGCGTGGCCAGCAGGTGCATCAGGCCATAGAAGACATGATTGCAGACGAAGGTGCCCGCGGTCTGCGACACCGAGGCGGGCACGCCGGCCGCGCGCATGTCGCGCACGATCGCCTTGATCGGCAGGCTGGCGAAGTACGCGGCGGGGCCGTCTTCGGCAATGCGGACATCGACGGGCTGCGCACCGGCGTTGTCGGCGATGCGCGCATCGTCCACATTGATCGCCACGCGCTCCACCGACATTTCCGGGCGCCCGCCCGCCTGCCCCACCGCGATGACCAGCACCGGCCTGAGCGCGTCGAGCAGGTCGGCCATGGCGTCGTTGGCGGCGCCGAACACGCAGGGCAGCTGGCGTGCCACGACGATGGCCGCATCGGGGCCGTCGGGATCGCCGGGGGCGCTGCCGAAGCGCTCGCCGTCGAGCGCGCGCACCGCCTCCCAGGATGGATTGACGGGTTCGCTCTCGAACGGCTCGAACCCGGTCAGCAGCACGGTGCGCATGGCGGCCACTCCCTTACATCAGGAAATACAGCAGGGCGATATTGGCGACCAGTATCATCAGCGCGGTCGGCACCTGCGCGCGGATCACGGCGTTCTTGTCGTCCAGCTCCAGCAGCGCGGCGGGCACGATGTTGAAGTTGGCCGCCATCGGCGTCATCAGCGTGCCGCAGTAGCCCGAGAACATGCCGATGGCCGCCATCACCGCCGGGTTGCCGTGGAAAATGTTCACCAGGATGGGCACGCCCACGCCGCCGGTCATGACCGGGAAGGCCGCGAAGCCGTTGCCCATGATCACCGTGAACAGCGCCATGCCTACGCAGTACACCACCACGGCCACCAGCCTGTAGTCCATGTTGATGTAGGCGGTGGTCAGATGGGCCACGGCCTTGCCCACGCCGGCGTCGGCGAACACCAGGCCCAGCATGGCCAGCATCTGCGGCAGCACCAGCGCCCAGCCGAGCGACTCGGTCAGCCGGCGCGATTCGCGCACGCCCTGCACCACGCTGTCGCGGGTGAGCCAGCACGCCACGGCCAGCGCCACCAGGCAGCCGATGCCGAGCGAGACGAAGGTCACGTTCTTCGGATCGAGCAGCGCCAGGCCGGCGATCTTCACGTCCTTGAACAGCACAGTGCCGATCACGGTCACCAGCGGGATCAGCAGGGCCGGGATGAACAGCTTGTTGCCCAGGCGCTTGGCCGAGGCACGGCGCTCGCCCTCCGGCAGCGTGCCGTGCTTGCCGTGGCCCACGCCGCCGAAGCCGGCGATCAGCGCCATCACCACGGCGCCCACACCGACCACGGCCGGCGGCAGCTTGTCGCCGATCAGGAAKACCAGCGCATAGAGCGCCCAGAACAGGCCGGTGCTGAAGCGGCGCGGATGCTCGCGGTCGGCGAAGGTCATCAGCGCGGTGATGGCCAGCACCAGGCCGGCCAGCCAGAAGAGATAGTTGATGGATACGATCATGGCTTACTCCCCGCTCTTCACGTTGGCGGCGGTGCCGGCACCGGTGGCACCGGCGGCGGCGCGGCCGCCCATCTCGCGTGCCAGCCAGCCATCCAGGCGCTTGAGGCGCACCGCGTGGATCAGGAAGGCGCAGACCGCGGTGGGAATGCCCCACACGGCGATATGCAGCGGCTCTACGTCGATGTTGGACGACAGCAGGAAGGTGTGCATCAGCGCGATGGCGCCGAAGGCCACGAAGATGTCCTCGCCGAAGAACAGGCMGACGTTGTCGGTGGCGGCGCAGAAGGCCAGCACACGCTGGCGCACCGGTTCGGGCAGCTTGCCGAAGCGGGTCTCGGCCGCGCCTTCGGCCATCGGCGCGAGCAGCGGGCGCACCATCTGCGGATGGCCGCCGAGGCTGGTCAGGCCAACCGCGGCGGTCAGCTCGCGCACGCCGAGGTAGACGATCAGCAGGCGCCCGACCGTGGCCGAGGCGATGCGCGAGATCCACGCCTGCGCGTGCTCGCGCAGGCCGTGCCGCTCGAGCAGGCCGATCACCGCCAGCGGCAGCAGGATGATCAGCGGCAGGTTGCGCGTCTTGACGAAGGCGGTGCCGATCGCGGTGAAGATCTGCGTGACCGGCATGCTCGCCGCCAGGCCCGTGGCGATGGCGGCAAGTGCCACCACCATCATGGGATTGAAGCGCAGCACGAAGCCGAGGATGATGATACCGACCCCGACTAGGGGCCAGAGGTTGACTGCCTGTTCCATGGGAGACACCAATAGAGTGTGATGGAGGCGAGTGCCCCGCGCCGCGTCATGTTGCTCGACGTCMCGCGGGGCACGGTAATGCCGGGGCCTGAGGCACGCGCGCGGCGCGCCCCTCAGGCTCCGGCGCGGATTGCGATGCCTTCGGCGCCGAGCCGCTCGCGGATGCGGCGCGCAAAGGCAAGCGCGTGTGCGCCGTCGCCGTGCAGACACACGGTTTCGGCGCGAATCGGTACCCAGGTGCCGTCGATGGCGCGCACGCGCTGCCCGCGCACCATGTCCAGCGTCTGGCCCAGGGCCACGTCTTCGTCCTCGTGCAGCGCGCCGGGCGTGCCGCGCTTGACCAGCGAGCCGTCCGGGTTGTAGCCGCGGTCGGCGAAGACCTCTTCCTTCACCTTGAGGCCGGCCTCGCGCGCGACCTTGACCATGACGCTGCCGGCCAGGCCGAAGAAGACCAGGTCGGAATCGAAATCGCGCACGGCGCGCACGATGGCGTCGGCCAGCACGGGATCCTTCGCGGCCTGGTTGTAGAGCGCGCCGTGCGKCTTGACGTGGGCAAGCTGCCCGCCCTGCGCGCGCACCAGCGCCGCCAGCGCGCCGATCTGGTAGAGCACGTCGGCGTACACGGCGTCGGGCGCCAGTTGCATCTCGGTGCGGCCGAAGTTCTCGCGGTCGGGGTAGCTCGGATGCGCGCCGATGGCCACGCCGGACTCCAGCGCCCAGCGCACGGTCTGCAGCATGGTGGCGGCGTCGCCGGCATGCCAGCCGCAGGCCACGTTGGCCGAGCTGATCAGGGCCAGCAACTCGCGGTCGTTGCCGCAGCCTTCGCCGAGGTCGGCATTCAAGTCGATATGCATTGCGTTACTCCTCGTTCTGTCTTTGCCGGGGATGCGGCCGTGGCCGTGTGGGTCTGTCCTGGATTGCGGCGGGCGGCTCAGCCCACCGCKACGCGCGTGCGGGTGCGCCGCCGCGCCGCGATCATCAGGCCATCGCCCTGCCATTGCAGGGCCTKGTCAACCTGTTGCAGGTAGCGGTCCAGTTCTGCCTGCGCCGCGGCGGCCTGTTCGAGCGAAACGCGCACGAAGCGTACCGGCGCGCCCAGCGGCACCTGCGCCAGGCGCCACAGGTCAGCGCCGATCACCACGCCGATCTTCGGATAGCCGCCGGTGGTCTGTGCGTCGGCCATCAGCGCGATGGGCTGGCCGGCCGGCGGCACCTGCACCACGCCGGGCAGCACACCGTGCGACAGCAGGTCCGCCGCGCGCGCGGGGTCGCGCGCCAGCGCCGGGCCCTGCAGGCGCAGGCCCATGCGATTGCTGTTGGGCGTGATCACCCACTCGGACTGCCACAGCGCATCGCGCGAGGCAGGGTCGAAATCGTCGTACTCCACGCCGGGCAGCATGCGGATCGGCACGGCGTTGCCAAGCTTCGTCACCGGCAGCGCCCAGGCCGGCGCCTGCACGCCGAGCCAGTCGCTGCCGTCGGCCACGCCGGGACGCCCGGCGCCGAGCCGGTCGCCCTCGCGCAGCGCGCGGCCGCCGAGCCCGCCAAAGCCGGCCTTGAGATCGGTGCTGCGCGAACCCATCACCGGAGCCACGTCGATGCCGCCGGCCACGCACAGGTAGCTGCGCGTGCCGCCCTGCGCARCCGACAAGGTCAGCGTTTCGCCGCGCCGCACGTCGAAGGCATGCCATGACCACACCGGCACGCCATCMAGGTTGGCCTTGCATTCGGCGCCGCTGAGGGCCACCCGCATATCGGCGTGGAAGCGCACGGACGCGCGGCCGAGCGTGAATTCGATGGCGGCATCGCCGGCAGCGTTGCCGAGCAGGCGGTTGCCGATGGTGAGGGCGACGCTGTCGAGCGCGCCCGTGGTGCCCACGCCGAAACGGCGAAAGCCGGGACGGCCGAGGTCCTGGACCGAGGCKAGCGCGCCTGGACGGATGATCTCAATCACGCGAAGGTCCTCCGCGCGAATGCGCCGGAACGTGCAGTACGGTTCATGCCACCAGCTCCTCGACCACGAAGCGCACCGTGTCACCGGGCGCGAACAGCGAGGGCGGATCGCGGTCGGCCACGAACAGTTCGCTGGCCGTGCGCCCGATCAGCTGCCAGCCGCCCGGCGCCGCGGCCGGGTAGATGCCGGTCTGCTCGCCGCCGATGCCGACCGAGCCGGCCGGCACGGACAGCCGCGGCTCGCCGCGGCGCGGCGTGGCCAGCGCCGGGTCCAGCCCGCCCATATAGGCGAAGCCGGGCTGGAAGCCGAGGAAGTACACCACGTACTCTGCCTCGCTGTGGCGGCGCACCACTTCCTGCGCGCTCAGCCCGGTGTGCGCGGCGACCTCGGCCAGGTCGGGGCCGTGTTCGCCGCCGTAGCGCACCGGGATCTCGACCAGCTTGCCGGTGGCGGCGCTCGCCTCGCCGGAGGCCCAGGCGAGCCTGAGGTTGCGCTCGAGCGCTTCGGGATCGGCCTCGCGGTCGAACACCACGGTGAGGTTGTTCATGCCCGGCACCGCGTCCACCACGCCGCGCCATTCGGCCGCGCGCTGGGCCATGGCCCAGATGCGGCGCTGTACGTCGAGCGAGGCAGGCGGCGGCACGCTGCAAAGCAGCGCGCGTTCGGCCAAGCGGTGAACGGAACATCGGGACATGGGCGGCACCGGGAAGGGACCTGCCTTGCAGTGTAGGCGGGCGCACCGGACTCGTCAGGCGCGGCGCCGGCCAGGAGGCGGTCCGTGAGTACAATCTATTTTCATCGACAATTTGTCGATAAATTCATGATAACTAAACAAGGAGATGATGGGGCTAGGGGTAGACCCTAGGAAGCCGGTGACGCTACCGGTGGTGTTTGCCGGACGTCACGCCATCCTGGTGCATCCGGCACCGGGGCGGCGCACGCCCGGGTCCCGCCGCATGCCGTGMGGACCCGGCCCGGGCCACGGCGGTGCAGGAAGGGCGATCCGGCCGCATCCGCCCGGGAGATCGGCCAGATCCGATTTTCTTGCGCCGGTTGCCGGTATCGTGGCGCGCCTGCAACGCCGGGACACACGCCTCGCGCGTTCCGCGCGGACGAAAAAAAACCGGCCGGTGGAAACCGGCCGGTCTGCGCAGCTGGGCGAACGCCCCGGGCTCAGGCGAAGCCGGCCTGGTGCGCCTGCTCGTCGGCGTKATAGGAGCTGCGCACCATGGCGCCAACGGCAGCATGGGTGAAGCCCATCTTGTAGGCCTCTTCCTCATACATCTTGAAGACGTCCGGATGTACGTAGCGCATCACCGGCAGGTGGTGGCCCGACGGCGCCAGGTACTGGCCGATGGTCAGCATGTCGATGTCGTGGGCGCGCATGTCGCGCATGACTTCGAGGATTTCCTCGTCGGTCTCGCCCAGGCCCACCATCAGGCCGGACTTGGTGGCCACGTGGGGATTGCGGCGCTTGAACTCCTGCAGCAGCTTGAGCGAGTGCGCGTAGTCCGCGCCCGGGCGCGCCTGCTTGTACAGGCGCGGCACGGTTTCCATATTGTGGTTCATCACGTCGGGCGGGCCCGATTGCAGGATGTCCAGCGCCTTGTCCAGGCGGCCGCGGAAGTCCGGCACCAGCACTTCGATGCGGGTCGCGGGGGACAGCTCGCGCGTGAGCGTGATGCAGTCCACGAAATGCTGGGCGCCGCCGTCGCGCAGGTCGTCGCGGTCGACGCTGGTGATCACCACGTAGTTCAGGCGCAGCTGGGCGATGGTGCGGGCCAGGTTGCCCGGCTCGTTGGCGTCGAGCGGGTCGGGGCGGCCGTGGCCCACGTCGCAGAACGGGCAGCGGCGCGTGCACTTGTCGCCCATGATCATGAAGGTGGCCGTGCCCTTGCCGAAGCATTCGCCGATATTGGGGCAGCTCGCCTCTTCGCACACCGTGACCAGGTTGTTCGCGCGCAGCACATCCTTGATCTCGTAGAAGCGCGAGTTGCCGGTGGCCGCCTTGACGCGGATCCACTCGGGCTTCTTGAGCTTCTCGGCCGGCACGATCTTGATGGGGATGCGCGCGGTCTTGTCAGCGGACTTCTGCTTGCGGGTCGGATCGTACTGCTCCGCCTGGGGTTGCKGGGCTTCGCTGGAAGAGGCGATCAGGGCGTCGCTCATAGTTTTCTCCGCACGCGCGATGCGTGCATGTTCGGCTGGATAGCTAGTTAACCAKAGCCGCGGCGGGTTTCGGGCCGGCAGCCGCGGCGCGCTCTTGCGCCGCTGCCAGTACGTCGCCCAGCGCCGCCGCGAGGCGCCGTGCGATATCGGCTTGTTGGGCCGCGGTCACGGGCAGGCGAGGCGCGCCCGGCGCATCGGCCACCGCGTAGGTGGCGCCCGCCGTGGCCATGTCGACCGTTTCCAGTCCGGCATAGCCGCAGGGGTTGATGCGCAGGAAGGGCGCGAGGTCCATCTGCACGTTGAGGCTGACGCCGTGATAGCTGCAGCCGTTGCGGATCTTGAGTCCGAGCGCGGCGATCTTGGCGCCCTGGTGCTCACCTTCGGAAAGGTAGATGCCAGGTGCGCCGGGCTTGCGTTCGGCTGCGAGATTATACGCCGCGAGCGTGTCCAGCACGGCCTGCTCGATCGCATTAACCAGCTCGCGCACCATCAGGTGGCGCCGGCGCAGGTCCAGCAGCAGATAGGCCACGACCTGGCCCGGGCCGTGATAAGTGACCTGCCCGCCACGATCGATGCGCACCACCGGAATGGCCTCGTCGGGTGCGAGCAGGTGCGCGGGGTCGCCGGCCTGGCCGAGCGTGTAGACCGGGGGATGTTCCACCAGCCAGATCTGGTCGGGGGTTTCGGCGGTGCGGGCGGCGGTATAGGCACGCATCGCGTCGAAGCACGGCTCGTAGTCCTGGCGGCCCTGCTCGATGACTTGTATCGATTGCATCCCGCCAGTTTAACGAAAATAAGGAAAAGGGGCGGATCGCACAGGATGCCGCCCCTTTCTGCCTTCACGCTGTCATCACGTCCCGCCGCCGTCCGCGGGCTCGCCCGGCCGGCGCGAGTGCACCAGCCGCAGGTGGCTGCGCCCGGATGCGCCGGCCCCGGCCTCAGGAGGCCGTGATCTGGTCCTGGTTAGGCGTCCATTCCGTCCCTCGAACCAGGCGCCGCGCCATGCCCGCCACCAGGTGCCCCATGCTCACGACCGGCCGGCGTGCTTCGGCGATCAGCGCCAGGCGTACGCCTTGCGCGGCGCGCGGATCCACGCTGAGGACGATCTCGTCGCCACGTTCGAGCAGGATGCTGCCGCCGCAGCGCAGCCAGTGGTCCGCCGAGTCGCCTTCACGGGTGACCCAGAGATCGGTGCCGGAGGCTTCTTCCACGTGCAGCCGCTGGGCCACGTGGATGGAAAGCGAGGTGACTTCGCCCGGGCTCAGGGTGAACAGGGTCGTTGTGAGCAATGTTTTCATGTTKGGCATCCTTCACTGACATCGGCAATTGTGCGCACCCGCCTGCCCGGAATGGGCCGCCGCTTCGTACACTCCCCTTGATGGGCCTGGCGGTGTCTGAAACGGAACCGGTGCGGGCGCAGCGCCGATGCATTGCATTCTAGTGATTGCCGAAGCCCTTCCAAAACGATATATTTTCCCGGTTCTTGCTAAATAAACTCACATGCGACGGGACTGGTCATGGCGCTGAAAGGGGCATTGGAGAAAGATCTGCCGCGCGGCTGGCACCGCGAGCTACCGCGCCTGCCGGCGCTGACCGCGCTGCGCGCGTTCGAGGCCGCGGCCCGCCACGAGAGCTTTTCGCGCGCCGCCACCGAGCTGTTCGTGACGCATGGCGCGGTCAGCCACCAGATCCGCGCGCTCGAGGAAGAGCTGGGACAGCCGCTGTTCGTGCGCAACGGCAAGCGCGTCAGCCTCACGCCCGGCGGGCGCGCCTACGCCATGCGCGTGCGCGAGGCCCTGCTGGAAATCGCCGATGCCACGCGCACGCTGCAGGCCGGCAGCCGCGACAAGCGCCTTACCATCAGCACCATGGCCTCGTTTGCCGCGCGCTGGCTCACGCCGCGCATCGGCAGCTTCATCGAGCGGCATCCCGAACTGGACGTGGAGCTGTTGTCGTCCAACACCCTGGTGGACTTCGCACGCGAGGAAGTCGATATCGCACTGCGCATGGGCAGCGGCGACTATCCCGGCCTGTACGTGGAAAAACTGCTCGACGATGTGTTCTTCCCGGTMTGCTGCCCCGCCTTCAACGGCGGCAAGCTGCCGGCACACCCGCAGGACATGGAGGGCATGCCGCTGCTGCGCGGCGAAGGCGATCCATGGAAACCGTGGTTCGAGGCCGCCGGCCTGGACTGGCCCGAACCGCGCAAGGGCCTGCTGCTCGAAGACTCTTCGCTGCTGCTGCAGGCCGCCGCCGCGGGACACGGCATTGCGCTGATCCGCTCCTCGCTGGCCTACAACGACCTGCTGTCGGGGCGTGTGGTCAGGCTGTTCAATGTCAGCATCCCCTGCCCGTGGCTGCTCTACTTCGTCTGCTCGCCCGGCATGCTCGAATCCCCGAAGGTGAAGGCGTTCCGCGCCTGGATGCTGCCGGAAATGGAAGCGTTCCGCGCCATCCTGGCGCAGTGGGAAGGCAAGCCGTAGCCGCGCTCAGTCGTCCCCGGGCGCCGCGGCGGGCTTAGCCGGCCCGGCCGCGGGCGACGAGGCGTTCGCGTCGGGTTCCGGCGCAGGCGCGGCATGCGCCCTGCCCGCGCGCGGGTGCGCCTTGTCGTAGACCTTGGCCAGGTGCTGGAAATCCAGCGCGGTATAGATCTGCGTGGTGGCCACGCTGGCATGGCCCAGCATTTCCTGCACCGCGCGCAGGTCGCCGGAGGATTGCAGCACRTGCGTGGCGAAGGAGTGSCGCAGCATRTGCGGATGCACGTCCGCCGGCACGCCCGCGCGGATCGCCTGCTGCTTGATGCGCAACTGCACCGTGCGCGCCGGCAGGCGCCGGCCGCGCGGATTCAGGAACATGGCATGCGCATCCTGCGGCGCCGCGCCGGGGCGCAGCATCTGCGCGCGCACCGCCAGCCAGGCGCGCAGCGCTTCCATGGCCTTGCTGCCGACCGGCACGGTGCGCCGGCGCGAGCCCTTGCCGATCACCGTGACCTCGGCGCTGTCCATGTCGATCCAGCCTTCCGAGCGGTACGCGCCATCCTCGGTGTAGCGCTGGTCCAGCTGCACCAGCTCCGACAGGCGCAGGCCGCTCGAATAGAACAGCTCATACACGGCGCGGTCGCGCACGTCCTCCGCGCCCTCGCCCGTGCTGTGCGAAACCAGCGCCACAGCGTGCTCGACCGACAAGGCCTTGGGCAGCCGGTGGCCCGACCTGGGCGCGCGCACGCCCTCGACCGGATTGGCCTCGACGCCGAGGCCATGGCGCGCGGCCCACAGGTAGAAGCCGCGCCACGCCGACAGCGTGCGGGCAATGCTGGTGCCAGCCAGCCCGCCGCCATGCAGGCGCGCGGCAAAGCCGCGAATGTGATGGGTCTGCAGCGACAGCAGGGCACAGCCCGGCGCGAAGCGCGTGGCGTATTCCTGCAAGACGGCGAGATCGCGCCCGTAGCTGGACAGCGTGTGGGCGGCCAGCTTGCGGCCGCTGGCGAGCCATTCGAGATAGCGCAGCACCAGCGGATCCGGTGCCGGCTTGTCGGCGGCAGCGGTGGCGGGTGCGGGCGATGACCCGGGATTCCGGCCGCGCGTCATGACCGGGCCATTGCGATCGCGCCGTGGCGCATGGCAGCCTCAGTCGCGCAGGCGGTTCAGCGCGGCGCCCGCCACTTCGCCGATCTGCGACAGGTAGGCCGTGCCCATGCCCTCGTGGAAGCGGCGCGCCTCCGGCGAGCCCAGCACCAGCAGGCCGAACGCGGCGCCCAGCGTGCCCGGCTCCCGCGCAGGCACGCGCAGCGTCACCATGGCCAGCGACGCGATATCGTCGCGCTCCAGCCATGCCGCCGCCTCGAAACCGCTGTTCGCGCCGCAATAGGGTGCGCGCAGGCCTTCGGCGAACAGGCGCACGTCCTCGCTCACGCCGCGCGTGACTTCCATGTGCGCGTAGCCCTCGGCCACCTGCCAGAGCTTGAGCGTCACCGCCGGCACCTCGAACACCTGCTGCAGGCCATCCTGCACCGCGTAGGGCAGCGCGTGCGAATCCACCTCCGCCAGCAGGCGCAGCTGCCACGCATGCATGCGCTGCTGCGTGCGGTCATTGTCGTGGCCGTGACGGACCAGGTCGGCCAGCTTCAGCTCCAGGCCCTTGTTCTTCTCGCGCAGGATCTCCATCTGGCGCTCCTGCAGCGACACCGCGCGGTGGCTGTGCGGGCTGGTCAGCTGCACGGCGGCSAGCAGYTCGGCGTGKTCYTCGAAGAACTGGGGGTTGGTCTGCAGGAAAGTCGCGACGTCTTGGGCGTTCATTGGCTTCAACCGGGATGTTTGGGGGGCAGTTTAGCAAAGAGGTGATGCCTGTACGCCATTGGTTTTGCGCGCCGGGCTCCGAAGTGATGCATCCACCTTCAGCGACGAAGGCTGCTCCGTCTCCCGGGCGAGGAGCCGGAACAGCCTTCGGCGTGTGCATGGAGCGGAGGTGCGCAGCCGCGTCGTCTCCGCCTAGGTCTGGATCAGCCTTTTCTGCCGCGAAATGCTCATCAGGATCCCGATCCCCATCCCCAGCGTCACCAGCGCCGTGCCGCCATAGCTCATCAGCGGCAGCGGCACCCCCACCACCGGCAGGATGCCGCTCACCATCCCCATGTTGACGAAGGCGTAGGTGAAGAAGATCAGCGTGATCGAGCCCGCCAGCAGGCGCGAGAACAGGGTCGGCGCATTGGCCGCGATATACAGCCCGCKGAAGATCAGCAGCAGGTAGAGCACCAGCAGCACGGCATTGCCGATCAGGCCGAACTCTTCCGAGAAGACCGCGAAGATGAAGTCGGTGTGCTTTTCCGGGATGAACTCGAGGTGCGTCTGCGTGCCCTTGAGCCAGCCTTTGCCGAACACGCCGCCCGAGCCGATGGCGATGATCGACTGGATGGTGTGGAAGCCCTTGCCGAGCGGGTCGGTGGTGGGGTCCAGCAGCGTGCAGATGCGGTGCTGCTGGTAGTCGTGCAGGACCGGCCAGTTCACGCCGGGCGCGCACATATCGCTCTCGAAGGTGACCAGCGCGGTGACGGCCACCACCAGCGCCATCAGCAGCGGCAGGATAATCTTCCACGACAGCCCGGCGAAATAGATCACATAGAGGCCGGCGGCCAGCACCAGCAGGCCGGTGCCCAGGTCGGGCTGCTTGGCGATCAGGCCCACCGGTACGCCCAGCAGCAGCAGCGCGGTCACGAAATCGAACCACCTGACCGAGCCCTCCCGCTTCTGGAAGTACCACGCCAGCATCAGCGGCATGGCGATCTTCATGATCTCGGAGGGCTGGATGACCATGCCGACGTTGAGCCAGCGGCGCGCGCCCTTGCGGATCAGGCCGAACATCGCCACGCCGATCAGCAAGGCCACGCCCAGCGTGTAGAGCGGCACCGCGACCCGCATCAKGGTCTGGGTCGGCAGGTAGGCGATCACCCACATCACCGMGTAGGAGAGCAGGATGTTGCGCAGCTGGTCCTMGACCCGGCCGGGCATGTCGATGGCGGCCGAATAGAGCGCCACGATGCCGGTGGCGAACAGCAGGAAGACGATCAGCGCCAGCGGTTTGTCGAAACCGGTGAGTGCCGTCTTGATGAATGACAGGACGCGGCGTCGATCCATGGCGCGTCTCCTTCAGCGTGTAGCGTTGGCGCCGCCCGCGCCGGGAGCGGCGGCGGGCTTGGCGCGTGGTTTCGGAGCGGCGGCGGCGACCGGGGCCGCAGCGGCCTGGGCGGGCGCGGGCGCCGGGTGGCTGTGGCCGAGCGCCTGGGC